>CAZUVT010000043.1:0-13562 GCA_964623925.1 uncultured Erysipelotrichaceae bacterium | reverse complement strand
AATGCGTGAAATCAAATCATTTGATGAGGTCTTGTTTCTTTTGAAATCCCAGGAGACGGTGGCACAGATCGTGCAGGGAGTTCCCGTTTACTTTGCAAAAAGGGAAGATAAGATCAAAGCTTTTGGCAAAAATGCAAACTATATGTTAGATGAGAAGACATTCAGAAGTCTTTTTGAACATGAAAAGTTCTATGAAGTAGAACAGAATAAGAAAGAGGATGAAATCTCTTTGCTGAAAGATGAAGAGTATTACAACTGGAAGCATAAATAAAAGATCTGATTAAAAGTGAGAAGGGGCAATGGATACAGGATAGCAGGTGCGTTGCTCCTTTTTTGTTTCATTTTAATGAAAATGATGTATAATTATACCTGTATCTGTCAGATTCAACTGAATCTGACCGTTAGAAAAGAGGAAAATATGAAACCGGTTTTATTTTCGATTGGAAGTTTAAATATAAACGGCTATGGCTTGATGATTGCATTAGGTTTATTGATTGCGGAATCCTTGGCAGAAAGAAAAGCCAGGAAGCTTCATATTCCGACAGAACCGATTATGTCCATGGTATTTGCCGCCATTTTTTCCGGCTTACTGGGAGCGAAGATCTTATATTGGGCTACAATTTTAGATCAGGTTATCGCCAATCCGTCTATCATGCTTGATTTTGGTAATGGTTTTGTCGTTTACGGATCAATCATCGGAGCTATAATCGGTGTGACCTTATACTGCCGAATTAAAAAGATCGATCTGTTGACTTACCTGGATCTTACGATTCCTTATGCGGCTTTAACGCAGGCATTTGGAAGGATCGGATGTTTTTTGGCAGGATGCTGCTATGGATTTGAATGTCACAGCTGGTATGCTGTGACATTTACAGAGAGCACCTTGGCTCCAAACAACGTTCCGCTTTTTCCGTCACAGCTAGTATACAGTGCAGCAAATCTTCTGCATTTTATTGTACTGCTGTACTGTTACAAGAAAGTAAAACATAAGGGACAGGTCTTCTCTTTATATCTGATATTTTACAGTATCGGAAGATATCTGCTTGAATACGTCCGCGGAGATCTGATTCGCGGCAGTGTCGGAGTTTTCTCAACTTCGCAGTTCATTTCTTTGTTTATCCTTTTGATCGGAGTTTTTGGTTTCCTATATAGTGCAAAAATGGATCAGAAAAAGGACTCAAAGGAAGACTGATTTATGAGAAGTTTGGATGAAAGAAAAGCAATCTTGGCAGACATGCCGATCTGGGATCGGCTCTTGAAAGAATTGTTGTTTGAAGAATTTTGTGATATCCAAGGCAAAAAGATTTTGGATTATGGATGCGGAGAAGGGTATTTTGCCCAATTTCTGGGCGAATACAACGAGGTTGTGGCAATTGAACCGAATGTTGAATTCTGTTCACGATTTGAACAGAATAGAAATTTTAAATTGATCTGTGGAGATGAGAACGCATTGGAATCATTGGATGAAAAGTTTGATTTGATCTTGTGTCATAATGTTCTGGAATATGTTTCTGATCAAAAGAATGTGTTGAATCTGCTTGCTTCTCATTTGAAAACGGATGGAGAGATTTCAATCGTCAAGCATCATCGTCCGGGAAGAATCATGCAGATGACTGTTTTATTAAATAATTTCAGTCATGCTCATGAGCTTTTAGACGGCAAAGATTCAAGCGCACAGAAGTTTGGTTCTATTCATTACTATGAAGATGATGATCTGGAAAAATGGGAACCTGATCTTCAAATTATAAGGAATAGGGGATTTCGAGCATTTTATGATCTGCAGCAGGATCAGAAATGTCATGATGAAAAAACGTGGCAGGATCAGATGATGCAGATAGAAAAAAGAGTGATGGAAATAGAACCCTATCGCTCGATTGCTTTTTTCCATATCCTTGATCTTCAATTTAACGATTTAAAATAACCGGGAGGGAATTTATGAAAAAATATTTAGTTATTCTCTTTGCTTTATTCTTGATGGTAAGTGGGTGCAAAAGCACGATTTTTAGTGAAGATGATCCAAAAGAACAGGATCCATCCGATAAGTGGCAGGAAGAAAAACCATTGCAAAGTGTTTCATTGATAACATCTTATGATGAGATCTATAAGAGCTATAAAAATGAAGCGATTCAGATCTATGATGAAGTTTATGATACGAAATACAGTGAACAGAAGATCTTATCTTTTGTCGGAAGAGAAATTCCGTCTGCTGTTTTATTTGATCTGAATGGTAATAAGATCAATACGGATGATCTGAGAAATAAAAGGGTGATCTATGAGTTTGCGGCTTCTTATTGCAGTCATTGCCAGCATGTTTCCGGCAAAGTCTTAGAAACGATCATTGAGGAAAATCCGGATGTCATGTTCATTCAAATCTTTATTAATGGAAACGCAGATAGCGTTGCAGAATTCTATGAAGCGATCAATAAGGAAATTCCTGATGGATTGCATGTCGTTCCGCGATCCAATGATGTCATTTCTTTGGTTGAAGGATTAGGACTTGAATATCTTCCGAGTCTGATCTTTCAAGATGAATTTGGTAAGATCTGCTGGTATCATCAAGGCAGTACGGATATTCCGGAAATGAGAAGAGCCTTTGATAAAGCGTTTGGTCAGACCAAGATCTATGATCTGCTTCAGGATGGAAAATCATCCAAAGAAGATTTCATTTTAACTTATCAAGATGTAAAAGCTCATCTAGATGAGGAATCAGTATCTGCCATCAAGGAAGTATTTCATGGGGATGAAATTGATTTTTACGGTAATTTAGGAAATTCATTTTATATGGATCCAATTAAATCTTTAAGCAATGAATCAATTCCTACAAGTCATTTCTTAGATAAGAAGACGGTATATATCATCACTTTTGCCGATCAGGAAAATGAAATGAAAACAAATGATCTCGAACATTACGCGACTTTATCAGAAACTTATACGGATACCGAGTTTGTATTTGTGTTCAAAAAAAGCAGTGATACACAGAATCTGGTCGAGTATTATGATCTTGTCAAAGATAAGATCGGAATTGCTTACAGCAAGGAAGATTCTGTAAGTTTGAATGATATCTATATTTCTTCAGCTCCGCTTTACATCTTTGTGGATGAGAATAACCGTATATGCGGCTCATGGCTGAATCAGGGAAGTTTTGATGATTTTGATCAGGCTTATCAGTTATTTTACTCAGATGTTCCTTTATATGAAAGAATAAAATAGAAATGGGGAAGAGATATGAATAGAATTAAAGAACTTCAGCGAAGAATGCTTCAACAGAAAATCGATGTATGTTTGATCAGTGATTGTAAAGCCATAGATTATTTTATCCATCAGCGCTTCAGTGTGGGAGAAAGATTGATCGCCCTGATCGTAAAGCCGAATGGAAATCCGATCTTGTATTTAAATAAATTGATTCCCTTTGCATCAAGTGAAAACATTGATTTGATTCGGATCAGTGACACGGATGATGCAGTAAAAATGATCGCCGAACATTGTCATGAAAAAAAAGTGGCCATTGATAAGATGTGGCCGGCTCATTTCCTTTTGCGATTAATGAGAGATGCTAGAAAAGCGGAATTTGAAACGGCTGTTTTGGTAGATAGTCTTCGCGCTGTTAAATCGGAAGAAGAAAAAGAAAAGATGCGGATCGCTTCTTTGAACAATGATCGCGTCATGGCAAAAGTAAGAGAATTGATTCAAATCGGGAAGAGCGAAAAGCAGCTTGAGAAAGAAATCAGGGAAGCATTTAAAGAAATTGCGAAAAGTGAGCCGAGTTTTGGTACGATCGTAGCTTATCAGGAACATTGTGCCGATCCTCATGCCATGCCGTCGGATAAGATTTTAGAAGAGGGAATGAGTGTCATCGTGGATATGGGATGCATTTATGAAGGGTATTGTTCCGATATGACAAGAACATTTTTTGTCAATAAAAATCCAATCAAGGAAATCTATCATACTGTATTAAAGGCAAATCTGGCCGGGATTGCTGCAGTCAAGCCCGGTGCAAGATTTTTAGATGTTGATCGGGCAGCCAGAAAAGTCATCGAAGATGCCGGATATGGAGACTGTTTCATTCATCGCTTGGGTCATGGGATCGGATTGGAAGTTCATGAACCATTTGATGTCAGTGCTACAAACGATGCTGTGATCGAAGAGGGAATGTGTTTTTCAATCGAACCGGGAATTTATATTGAAGGAAAGGTCGGGGTTCGTATTGAGGATCTGGTTTTGGTGACAAAAGATGGATGCGAAGTGTTGAATCATGACAGCAAAACTGATGAAGTCTTGATTCGAACAACATGCTGATTTTGAATTCATTGAATCATTTAACTTAAACAAAATCAAGTTTGAAAAGAGAAACCGGGGAATTGAAAGAAATTGAAATAATTTTCATTTTTTCACATTAACTTCTTGTAATTTCATATGATTTTGTTATAATATATTTGCTTGCATCAGAAGGGAGGTTTAGTATGCCAAGAGTTGTAGTAAAAGAGAATGAAGTTTTAGATGATGCTTTGCGTCGTTTTAAACGTCAGGTTTCTCGCAACGGTACCCTTGCTGAGGCTCGCAAAAGAGAGTTTTATGTAAAACCAGGCGTCCGTCGTAAACTTAAATCGGAAGCGGCCAGAAAGGCACGTCGTTCTAAATAAGAAGTTAACTTCTTATTTTTTTTATTTTGAATATTAAAAGCGATGCTTGTATCAGCATCGCTTTTTGATTTTAAAGTAGGTGAATGTTATTTTGCTTCAATAATTCAATCATCTCATCACTCCATGCAGAAGCTTGAACTTCTCCGATGTGTGCTTTTTGCAGAAGCAACATGCAAAGCCGGCTCTGCCCGATTCCGCCTCCCATGGTAAGCGGGAGTTCACCTTTTAAAAGGCTGGCATGGAAAGGCAGATTCATTCGTTCCTGACAGTTTGCTTTTACAAGCTGTTCGTAAAGTGATTTCTCATCGACACGGATTCCCATAGAAGAGATCTCAACAGCCTGATCTAATACCGGGTCATAAATAAGAATATCGCCATTAAGCTGCCAGTCATCATAGTCCGGTGCTCTGCCGTCATGTTTCTGTCCGCTTTTTAAGATTCCTCCGATCTGAGAAATGAATACGGTATGATGTTTTCTGCAATATTCGTTTTCGCGCTCTTTGGCTGTTAAAGTCGGATATAGATCTTCCAATTCCTGAGAAGTAACAAAGGAAATATTTTCATCAATGATCGGATCAAACTGTGGATAATGTCCGATCAGGATCTTCTCGGTTTCTTTTAAAGCAGCAATGATCTGTTTTACTGTATCCTCTAGCAACGCCATATTTCTTTGTTCACGGCTGATGATCTTTTCCCAGTCCCATTGATCAACATAAACGGAATGAAGATGATCCGGATCTTCATCACGACGAATGGCATTCATATCTGTATATAGTCCGCTTCCTTCTTTAAATCCATAGGATTTTAAGGCCTGCCGTTTCCATTTCGCTAATGAATGAACGATTTCATAAGATTGATTCAATTCTTTGATATCGAATTGGATGGGACGTTCAACGCCATTCAGATTATCATTCAAACCACTGTCGCCGCTCACAAACAAAGGAGCAGAAACACGCATAAGATTCAAATTATCAGCAAGCTTTCTTTCAAATGTATCTTTGATGAGCTTGATTGCTTTCTGAGTTTCCAGAACAGAAAGCTTTGATCGATAATCCTTTGGAATAATAAGGTTTGCACTGACCATGTTTTTTCCTCCTGTTATAAATTCATAACCTCAACCATTTTATAGCAGATTTCCCAAAAAAACAATTAAAATTTGCTTAATTTTTTGTGACCATGTTTCCATCTTGGCAGTGAAACATAAGATATGAAAATCAAATGATTTCTTTTGAAAGTAGAGAACTCGTATGATTTAATCATTAATATGAAAATAAATGTGAAATTAACAAATAAATATTGACTTTAAAGTTTGAGTAATATAATCTAATAATGGAAACCAGATAATGTGTTTGGAGGCTCTTATGAAAATAATATCAGAAACTTCTTCCTTGTTTACAGTTGAGGAAGGGAAAGAAACCGGAATCGAGATCATTCCGCTTTGTGTAACGATCAATGGCAAAACATATCGGGAAATAACTGAGATCAAATCCGATGAATTTATGAAGCTTTTAGAATCAGGAGATTTTCCTTCTTCATCGCAGCCGCCGATCGGAGAGATCGAAGAAGTGTATCTTTCCTGCAAAGACGAGGGATGCATTCATATCTGCATGGCAGATGGACTTTCCGGAACCTATCAGAGCTGTCTGAGTGCAAAAGCGATGGTAGAAGATAATGAAAAGATCACCGTTTTCAATTCCAAGACTTTGTGCGGTCCGCATCGTGCACTCGTAAATTTAGCGGCTAAAATGAATCGCGATGGGCATTCAAAGGAAGAAATCTTAAATAAGATCAAGCAGATGGCAGATACCTCTATTTCATTTTTGATTCCAAGTGATTTTGATTATTTGAAAAGAGGGGGAAGGATCTCGGCTATTGCGGCAAAAATGGGAGGTCTTCTTCACTTGATTCCGGTTATCATTCTCTCAGAAGATGGCAGGACCTTGGAGAAATTTGCAGTAAAGAGAACTTTCATGCAGGCTATCAATCAGATCGGAGAACATTTATCAAAGGCATATAGTCGTTTTGATAATCTGGAGATTTCTATTTCTCATGCAGGAGCTTTGCAGTTGGCTAAAAATGCGGCAGATAAGATTAAAGAGATCTTGCCTGAAGTACAGATCAAGCTATATGAATTGACTCCGTCTTTTATCACTCAGGGTGGACCGGGATGTGTTGCGATTCAGGCAATTCAGCTATTCGATTAAAGAGCTTCGGCTCTTTTTTTAGAATCCATATACTTTTTTAATAAATTAGTTTAAAATATAACGAAAGAGGAGGTTTTAATGATGAATAAAGAATTTTTATATGAAATGTTGAAAACAGGAAGTGTTTCCGGAAATGAGGTGCCGCTTCAAAAGAAATGCATGGAATTTATGAAAGGGGTGGCCGATAAAGTCATGACTGATGAAACAGGAGATGTGACTCATGTGCTGAATCCCAATTCACCGGTTAAAATCATGCTTTCAGGACATATTGATGAGATCGGATTGGTGATTACGCATGTTCAGGAAAACGGAATGCTTAAAGTAGCCTCTGCCGGAGGAATCAGAACTTCAATGTATCTAGGCCATAAAGTCCGTATTTATACGAAGAAAGGGGTCATCTACGGAGCTGTACTCTGCAATTCGTCTTTATTAAAAAACAAAGATCTCAGAGCTTCTGATCTGACGATCGATATTGGTGCTTCAAATAAGGAAGAGGCTTTAAAAGTTGTTGAATTGGGTGATACGATCACCATTGATGAAGATGTAAGAGAGCTTTTAAATGACTGCATTACAGCTCGTGCGATGGATAATCGGATCGGTGCCTTCATTGTTTTGGAAGCACTTCGCAGAGCCAAAGAAAAGGGGTGCAATGTCGGTCTATATAGTACAACCAGCTGTGGTGAAGAAACAAGTATGCGTGGAGCATATTGGGCAAGCAGCCGGATCGAGCCGACTTGTGCAATTGCTGTAGATGTGACATTTGCAACAGATTATGCCGGAACCGATGCGGCTGAAACAGGGGATGTTAAGATCAATAAAGGACCGGTATTATGCAACAGCACTATTGTTAACAAAAAGATGAATGCAATTCTAAAAGAAGCGGCAGAATCTTTGAATATGAATGTGCAGATCGAAGCTGCTGTAGGCAGAACAGGTACCGATGCAGATAAGATCCATTTCTCAAATAAGGGAGTTCCGACAGCTTTGGTATCCATTCCTTTGCGTTATATGCACTCTCATGATGAGGTCGGATCGCTTCGCGATATCCATGACTGCATCGAGCTTCTTGCTGAATTCGCTATGAGATTAAATGAAAATACTTCCTTAAATCCATATGAGGACTAAAAAATGAGTAAGATCAAAGTCTTGAACGTTGCACATGTGGATGAGTATTTTAAAAATAGGATCGATGAATCTCTTTATGAAGTGATCTATCGCAAAAGAGATGAGGTTTTAAAAGAAGAATGGGAGAATGCCGAAGTGCTGATTGGAAATCCGTCTTTGGACCAGATCAGAAAATGTACGAATCTACGTTTTTTACAACTGAGCAGAGCAGGTTCAGATGATATTACAGAAGAGTTGCTTCCTAAAGGCTGTCTTGCGGCAAATGCTTCAGGAACATACGGAATCGGGATTTCAGAATATATGATCGGTGCAACACTGATGCTGATGAGAAATATGCATCATTATGTTCGTCAGCAAGCTGCTCATCAATGGCAACGTATTCAGCCTGTATCCAGCTTATATGGTGCAGTCGTATTGATTATCGGCGCCGGTGATATCGGTTTGGAATATGCCAAGAGATGTAAAGCGATGGGAGCTGTTACGATTGGAATCAAGCGGCATTTAGATCGCATACCGGATGCTTTAGATGGATGTTATGATTTAAGATCGTTAAATGAATTGTTGCCGAAAGCGGATGTTGTTGCCTGCTCGCTTCCAAATAGTGCTGAGACCCGAGGGATCATGGGGAAAAAACAATTTGAATTGATGAAGCAGAGTGCTTTTTTGATCAATGTGGGACGAGGAACCGCTGTTAATACGGATGATCTTTGTGATGCTGTGATAAATCATGAAATTGCAGGAGCTTGTCTGGATGTATTTGAGACCGAACCGCTTCCACCGGAACATCGTTTATGGAAGATCGAAAATATCATGGTAACACCGCATTGTTCCGGTAACTTGAATCTGGATATTACAAATAAGCGCTTCGTTGAAATTGCATTGGAAAATCTTGAGAATTATCGAAACGGAAGACCGATCAGAAATGAAATCGATTATAACACCGGTTATCGAAAATACAAGGGGTAGAGAATGGTTGACATTCTCTGCTTTTTTGTTGAAAAGTCACATTAATATAAGTAACATTCTTGATTGTTTTACAAAAAAAAGCTAAACTTACAGGGTATGACTGATCGTTCAGTCTAAAAGCGAGGGATTCTATGTCACATTTTAGTGTTAAAAAGCCATATACTGTGATCGTTGGCGTTATTATGGTAATTCTATTGGGATTTATTTCGTTTTCCAATTCGACAACGGATCTATTGCCGGAAATGGAATTGCCGTATGTCATTATTTATACAACAGATATCGGTGCCAGTGCACAGAAGGTTGAAGCGAATGTAACGAGTGTTTTGGAAGGTGCTTTGGGAACAACTGAGAATCTTGCCAATATTTCTTCTGTTTCCAGTGATAATCTTTCTTTGATTATTCTGGAATTTAATGAAGAGACAAATATGGATTCAATTATGATTGAAATCAATTCATCGATCGAGCAGGTAAAGAGCCAGCTTGATGAGAAAGCCAGTACTCCGATCATGATGAAATTGAATCCGAATATGATTCCGATCATGATGGCCTCTGTCGATTATGATGGCAAAGATCTGAAAGATCTGAGTGATTTTGTTAATAATGAACTTTTGATGCAGCTTGAAAAAACAGTCGGAGTTGCGGAAGTCAGTGCTTCGGGATTGTTGGAAGAAACGATTCAGATTACCTTGGATCAATCAAAGATTGATGATTTCAATTATCGACTGGTTGCTTCCGTCAATAGAACGATTGCCGATAGCGAAAGAGAAATAAGAAAAGGTCTGGATGAAGTCAACAGCGCTTTAGATCAAATCAACAGCGGTCAGGAAACACTGGATTCAAAGAAATCGGAAACGATCTCCTCTTTAGCCGGAACTTCTGTACAGTTGCAGGAAGTGGCATCAACTTTGATTGCTTCACAAAATCAGGTAACCCAGTATAATGCTGAAAAAATGGCGTATCAGACTGTTTTAGCAACGATCAAGTCCCAGATGGGATTGGATGATGATTTATCAAATGATCAGCTGGTGGCTGCAATTCAAGCTAAAATCGATCCGCTGAAAAAAGTGACTGATTTTTATCGTGAAATTGAAGAAGATCCGAGTAAGCTCAATGCTGAATCCTTGAAGGAACATTTCGGTGTTGATATTCCTGCTCAATTGCCGCCTGAGATGATCAAGCCGATCCTGGATAACATGATCAAAGAACAATTCATGATTTTGGATGACATGCCGATCTTAGATTACTTGGAGGGTATGGTCACTTCTTTGGATGAAACATTGAGAAAAGTGGATGATGCAATAACCGGGTTGAATAATCTGGAAATCCAGATTCAAACAGCACAGGCTGTCATTGATCAGACAAAATCGGCTCTGCAGCTTGCCGGTATCGATACTTCGGATCTGAATGCGCTTCAGAAACAGATTGAAGAGGGTAAATTGACTGCTGCGATTGAATTCAATTCGGCCTCCAATACCTTATCTTCCACTAAAGCTACTTTAGAAAGCACAAAGAAACAGCTTGAAGATGGATTGAAACAAATTGAAGAAGCCCGGGATGAAGCTTTAAAAGCGGCGGATATTTCCGGAATTTTAACTCCGTCCATGATCTCCAATATTCTTACAGCAGAAAATTTCTCCATGCCTGCTGGATATATCGCTTCTAATGAAGAAAGCATCCTTTTAAAGGTGGGAGATGAGTTCGCTTCTCTTGATGAAATCAGCAATTTATTATTAGCGGATATCGATGGAGTAGGTGAAGTTTATCTCAAGGATATCAGCAATATTGAAATCATCAATAACAGCGATGAGATCTATACCAAAGTCAATGGAAATGACGGTGTGATTATTTCTTTCCAGAAATCATCAACAGCTTCGACTGCCACCGTCTGTAAGAATATCAATCAGACTTTTGACAGTTTAACGGAGCGTTATTCGGGATTGCATATCAGCACATTATTTGATCAGGGAATCTATATTGATATGGTTGTTGAATCCGTCTTGATGAATTTTTTGCAGGGAGGATTCTTGGCTGTTTTAGTTCTGCTTCTTTTCTTAAAAGATTTTAAACCGACCTTGGTCATTGGACTCAGTATTCCGATTTCTTTGTTGTTTGCGATCGTTTTAATGTACTTTTCGAATATTTCTTTAAATATTATTTCGCTTAGCGGTTTAGCACTGGGAATCGGTATGCTGGTGGATAATTCCATTGTTGTCCTTGAAAACATTTATCGAAGAAGATCAGAAGGGGAAGGAATTATCAAAGCTTCTGTTGAAGGGGCTAAACAGGTTTCCGGATCCATTATTGCCTCAACTTTGACAACAGTCTGTGTATTCTTGCCGATCGTTTTTGCGACGGGATTGGCAAAACAGCTGTTTACAGATATGGGACTGACGATCGCTTATTCGCTTTTAGCGTCTTTGATTATCGCTTTAACAGTCGTTCCGATGCTTTGCAGCAAGCTTCTTAAAAAACAGAGAGTTATCAGACATCCATGGTTTGATCGTTTCCAGGAATTTTATCAAATTATTTTGAAATGGTCTCTCTCTCATCGCTTGATCGTATTATGCCTGACGGTTCTTCTATTTGGATTCTCATGCTTTGAAGTGACACAGATGGGAATGTCTTTGATTCCATCCATGGATTCAGGTCAGATTTCTCTTTCTGTAAGTTTTGATGAAGATCAAAAATTGACAGATAAGGAAAAGCAGGAGGTCTATAATCTTGTCATGGAAAAAGTACTGGATATTGATGGAATCGAAACAGTCGGAGCCACCTCGTCTACCGGGCTGATGATGGGAGCGATATCCGGTTCTTCTTCACAAACGATCTATATCGTGGAAGAAGAGAATGCGGATCAAAAGAAGATCGTAGAAATGATTCACAAGCAGCTGGATCCTTTGGAGGGATTCAATTATGAGATCTCAACATCCAATATGGATCTGTCCGCCCTTGGAAGCAGTGGGATTTCCATCCGCTTATACGGGGATGATTTAGATGAATTGCGTGACTGCGCCATCATGCTTGGTGAAAAAATAGGAAAAGTAAATGGAATTGCCGAAGTAGATGATGGTCAAAGAGAACTCAGCAAAGAACTTCGCATCATTGTCAGCAAAAATAAAGCAATGGAGCACAGTTTAACTGTCGCTCAGGTATATATGTCTCTGGTTTCAGATCTGACAACAGAAACAAACAGTACGTCGATCAATCTGAATAATAAAGATTATCCGGTTGTGATCGTAAACGGAAAAGACAAATTGAATGTTTCGGATCTGGATGAATATGTGCTGAAGACAGAGAAAGAGGAAGTCCGCTTATCCGATATCGCATCCTTTAGTGAAGATACGGGAATGTCTTCGATCAGCCGTTCTAATCAAAGAAGATATGTTACGGTAAATGCCCAGATCAAAGCGGGAGAAAATATTACCTTAGTTTCCCGAGAGGTCAACAAAGCGCTTGCAGATGTAAAGCTTCCTGATGGAATCATTATGGAAATGGATGGAGAAAACGAATCGATCATGAGTACCATGTGGGAATTGGTTAAAATGATTGCTTTGGCAATCGTCTTTATCTACATGATCATGGTGGCTCAGTTCCAGAGTCTTCTTTCGCCGTTTATCGTCATGTTTACTATTCCGCTTGCCTTTACCGGTGGAATCATAGCACTGCTGCTCTGCCATCAGGAATTAAGTGTTATTGCCATGTTGGGATTCTTGATCTTGTGCGGAGTCGTTGTCAATAACGGAATCGTCTTTATCGATACGACAAATCAATTGAGAGCAGAAGGCTACGATGTATTTGAAGCATTGATCAAGAGCGGATCGATGCGTCTGCGTCCTATCCTGATGACGGCCATGACTACGATTTTAGCATTGATCACGATGGCACTGGGAGTCGGCAGCGGATCACAGATGATGCAGGGAATGGGAATCGTCGTGATCGGAGGACTTTCCTACGCTACGATCTTAACTCTGATCGTGATTCCGGTCTTGTATTCTTTAATGCACAGAAAGCCTTTGACTGTGATTGAAGAAGAAACAGACGAAGAATAAAGAAGTTATATTAAAAAGAACAGCATAAGGATCGAAATAAAAAACGGTCTTCATGCTGTTTTGCTGTATTTCATAAATGCAGACAAATCCGTGAAAATGAAGATCGCTTTATTAATGTTGAAGAAAAATGATATTGAATGATTTGGGTGTAAGAGGTTATTTTTTCATTTTGACCCATGAAAAAGCTAAAAGAAAAAGAGCGGCTAAATCGATGACTCCTAAGGATCTTCGCAAAACATCAGGCAATTCGATTTGAAAGATAGTGGATAGGGCAATCACAAAAGAGATGAGACCGCTAATGATCAGACTTGCTGAATAGACTTGCTGCAGCTTTTTTGATTTCATAGAAAACCTCCGAACAAGTAGAAAAGAAAATGGAAAGATATTCGATTTTCTTTTTTATGAAAATATCATGGATGATCCATGGAATAAAATAAAAAGATCTTGGCAGATCTTTCATAATAAGAGAGAAACTTTAATAGATGGTGGAGATAATGGGACTTGAACCCATACGATGTTACCATCAACGGATTTTAAGTCCGTTGCGTCTGCCTATTTCGCCACGACCCCATTTTAAT
>CAZUVT010000042.1:7058-14053 GCA_964623925.1 uncultured Erysipelotrichaceae bacterium | reverse complement strand
TTTTTTATTCAATACATAAGCATATTGATTACATGACAAGCGATTTATCTCTTAAAACCTGTTTATAATCCTCATAGTTTCTCTTTAAAAGTTCCGGTGTATTTAATCCATAAGGACATTTTGATTTGCACTTTCCGCAATTCAAACAGTCTTCTATCTTCTTCATCATTTCCTGTCCCTTTTCTGATAAATGACTTTCAGAAGGAGAGCGGCGAAGCAAAAGGCTCATTCTGGCACAAGTATTGATCTGAATTCCAACAGGACATGGCATGCAATACCCACATCCTCGGCAGAATTCACCCATCAGTTCTTTTTGATCATGTCTGATAACTGATTCCAATTCTTCATCCAATCTCGGTTCATTTCCCATATAACTCAAGAATTCATCTAATTCCGATTCTCTTTGAATTCCCCAAATCGGTAAAACATTATCATACTGAGCAATAAATGCATATGCCGCTTTGGAATTGGTGATCAATCCGCCTGCCAAACTTTTCATGGAGATAAAACCGACATGAGCCTCTTTACATGCTTTCGCTAAATTCAATTCTTTTTCCGTACTTAAATAACTGAAAGGAAACATCAGCGTTTCATAATATCCACTTTCAATTGCTTCATATGCGATATCGATCGAATGGTTAGTAATTCCGATATGACGGATCTTTCCTTGTTTTTTAGCCTCTAGCATACACTCATACATACCGGTCCCATCATTTGGCTTATAACATTGCTTTGGCCAATGGAACTGATAAATATCGATATAGTCTGTTTTTAAATTCTTTAACGATTGATTCAAATCCTGCCAGAATCCTTCCGGTGTTGTTGCCATCGTTTTCGTTGCGATGATTACATTTTCTCTGATTCCGACTAATGCTTCTCCTAATTTTATTTCACTATCGGAATAAGCCCTTGCCGTATCAAAAAAGCGCATTCCTCCTCGGTAAGCTTTTCGTATGATCCTAACTGCTTCTTCTAAGCTGACGCGTTGGATCGGCAAAGCACCAAATGCGTTTTGTTCAACAATGATTCCTGTTTTTCCTAATGTAATTTTTGCCATATTCATTCCTCTTTCTTATAAGGCTAGTATAACAAGTTTACGTTAAGATGGAAAGATAAAATTAAAAATCATTATGCGTTCATGCAATAGATCAAATTCCAAAGATAATTTACTCTGTATTAATATCGATACGAATGAAGCCGCAAAGGATAAAACTATATTTTGGATTGAAAATAAGCTATATCAAGTAAAAAACGTTTTTTGAATCATGTAAACATGAAATAGTTGAAGTTGAATAAGCCTATTAAAAAATGGATCACTTCATTTCTTAAAAAGTGGTCCATTTTCATTTTCCAATCACATATCTTATTCTCTATTTATTATTGAAAAACATAATATAATAAATTGGAATATAGTTTATTTTGCCATTTTGTTTAACCTGTCTTTCATTTGAAAGTACAAATGCTTTTTTTATATGATAGTCCTCATTTTTTACAAATGTATTTAAAGCACTGTGAACAGCATAATCTTTACCTGATTTTACCTCGATCGGTACAGCAGATAAACTATCATAATCATCAATTAAATAATCTACCTCTCCTTTACTGCGATTATCATAATAGTATAGTTTATATCCGTGCGCAATCAACTCACTAGCAACAACACTTTCATAAACTGAACCAAGATTGATACCTTTTTCATCATCCATAATCGCACGAATATTATTTCCATACAGAATTCCTGTAAGGATTCCAACATCATTCAAATACAATTTCAGCAGATTCTTTCCAGCTGATTCGATTAAAGGAAACACAGGATTTGAAATAGCTTGAACATTCAATGTAATTCCTGAACTAATCAAATATTCAAACTCATCATTATAATCATTGAATGTTTTCCCTCGTTTATTTTCGATATTTTGCGCAATTACTCTTTTCTTCTTATTCTCCATATTAGAAGGAACCAGATCGTAAATTCTACGAATCAATAATTTTCTTTCATCATCATATTTAGAAGCATCTGCCCCATAATAATCATGAATTTCTCTTTGAATTTCTCTTACAAGCTGAATATTTTGATCACTTAAATATGAATTTACCGCATCAGGCATACCGCCGATGAGCAAGAACTTTCTGAACAGATCCATCATTTTATTATGTGTAACTTCATCTAAAGATTCCAATAATTCAAATTTTTTTTGAATTGAAGACAAAACAAAATCATTCATTCCATTTGCGTATAGAAATTCTTCAAAATCTAAAGGAAACATCCTTACTTTACGAATGCTCCCCATCGGAATCGATGTCGTCTCGGCTAAAGCGACACCAAGCAAAGATCCACTCGCAATATATGTAAATTTGTTATCCTGAGATAAAAATTTTAACAAAGTCAATAAATGCGGATACACTTGTATTTCATCAATAAAAATCAGTGTATTCTTCTTTTCCTTCATCTTGCTTCCGGCCAGCATACTAACCTGTAAATAAAAATCTTGAATTGTTCTCACCTTGGAAAAAAGCCTTTCTCCCAAAAAATCTTCGACCATATTAAGTTCGATATAGTTTTCAAAAAGTTTCTTTCCAACATAACGGATAATATAAGTTTTTCCTACCTGTCGGGCACCATCAATCAATAAAATTTTATTGGTTTCACTTTTTAAATGAGATTCAATTAACCCTTCGATTTTACGATATAACATAGCATTTCCTCCAAAAATGACTTTTCAACAAAATTATGGCACCAAATCTATGACATTTCAATATAAAAACACAGATAATTTTATGACTTTTCAACATCTTTGCTTGAGAGGATTGCATTTAATATTTCATTGATGTCTCCATTAATACAAATTGACTGTTTTTCACACTCCTTCGGACATGCTGCTTCGCCATAATTAATACAAACATAATGTGCCTTAGGATGTCCTGCTGTCATTTGCCAGAAAGGGTATTTGATAATCGAAGGAGTATTGTAGCCTACCCCTAATTCCAAAAACAATATACTGCGGTTTATCCTTGAACGAATAAATTGCTGATACCGTTCGGCAGCTTGATACCAGCCGTTATCCTGTACAAAACGGCTATCAGAACGTAGGTTCATTGTCAGGGGCTTTCCGCAATGCGGACAAACAGGGATCAATTCACTCGGAATTCTCATCTCCTTTTGACTCCGCAGCATCTGTCGTATGATTTTTTCATTATCAAAAGTTTCTTGGCAACAAGGTTCACTGCATTGAAAAAGACCATAATCTCCCTGCGTATAAAATAAACGTTTTTTATCAAATCCCGCCTTTTGAAAACAATGATCGACATTCGTTGTAATCACAAAATAATCTTTGTTTTTCACTAATTCCAATAAATTCTGATAAACCGGTTTCGGCGGATCAACATAACGATTGACTGTAATAAACCGACTCCAATAAGCCCAGTATTCTTCGAAAGTATCATATTTACAAAAAGCTCCGGAATACATATCATGAAAACCATATTTTGCTTCAAAATCCGAAAAGTTTTCTTTAAAACGTTCTTCGGCATAAGTAAAACCGGCAGAAGTCGATAATCCTGCTCCGGCTCCGATGACGATTGCATCGCTGTTTTCTATTAAATATTTAATCCTGTTTATCTTTTCCGAGTAATTCTCGGTAGATTTCGTAATCGATCTCTTTAAAAACATTGAAAATCACCTCCATGTGACTATGAAAATCTCTTTTATATTCTCTCACTGTTTCCACCGCGATTTTTGCAGCCAACAGATTAGGAAAATGAAACTCTCCGGTTGATATGCAGCAAAATGCCAGACTACTTATGCCATTCTGTTCAGCCAGCTGCAGACAGGAGAGATAACTGGATCTCAACATGGCTATATCCTCATTGGTAACCTGATCTCGAATAATCGGACCCACCGTATGAATAATAAACTGACACGGAAGATTATAGGCAGGTGTGATCTTCGCCTGTCCGATTTTTTCCGGAGATCCTTGTTTCTGCATGATCTTGGCGCATTGATTCCGCAACTGTATCCCAGCATAGGTATGAATACAATTATCGATACACCTATGACAAGGAACATAACATCCTGTCAATCCGCTATTTGCAGCATTAACGATTGCATCACACCGCAATGTTGTGATATCTCCCTGCCATAAATATAGGTCTTTTTCAATCGGTTCAAGATCCTTAAGATCAGTAATTCCTTTTTCTTCCAATTCTGCTTGCAGGTATTCATCTTGAATCACGGCAAATTCTTCATCGATTGCTTGGGGTAGGCGGATATTCATTAGAGAGCGGAGAAGCTGTTTTTGTTGAGTAGTTTCTTTAGGAATCAAAACTTTTTTAAATTCTTTTTGTTCCTTTAACAGTCTTTGAATCAAAAACTGTCTTCTTTCCTGCTGATTCATCTGTTCACTTTTTCCTTTTACCATGAATGGCTCTTCCCTTTGAGTACATATAGCCCGGTTTGCAAGATATGATTCAGCTTTCCTTCACTGATTTGTTCCATTTTAAATCTTTGTATAGCATGATGTGTTATTTTTTTCTCGATCATTTCATTCATCTTTCTGTTTCCCGCTTTCTTTTTAATTCATTGTTTCCTGTTTGTCGTATTTATTCAATAAAATATAGCTGCGATTTGGAATCTCTTCAGAGAATGAAGTCAATTCTGCCCAGACTTCTGTTAAATAATAACCAATTACAACACTTTTGTTATTTCCGAATTGGGAAGTTAAAACCGGACTGGCATCAAAACAGCGCTCAATGACTTCCGGATCATTTGTAAAATTTACTTTTCCTCCTATACGTACATAAGTCATTGTTTCCTGATCGCAGATACAGATCTGAATATAAGGATAAGCTAATAGTTCCTGATATGAAGTATAGAAAATTACCGTATCAAAATATAAAACTCCATCTTCTTCAAATTTGAATTCAATGGGTCGGATCTGTGGAGCACCTTCTAAGCCTAATGTCGTGGCATATTGCAGTGGAAAATGCTCAAAAGTTTTAACGACAACTTCCAATCCATTATCTGTATTCAATGATTTGAAAAATTCTAAATTTGACATGATTTCTTCTCCTTCCTGATGGCTACATCCAATTAACCCGATGATAATGAAGATGCAAATACTTCTAATTAATAGTTTTATGTATTTATTCATATGTTTTTTGGCATTCTCTAACCTCTTTTTATTTCTCTTTGTTGAGGTTTGAAAATACTGCACTCTATCCTCCCTTCCTCATTTAGATTTTTTCTCTACATCATAATTTTATTAATTATATGTTGATTCTCAAGTACGCACTTTTTTGTAACCTATCTTTTTTATCTTTTTGTTGTCAAAAATTGATTCAATACATTATAATTCTTATATAACATTCATTTTGAATGTACAGGAGGAGTTATGAAAACAAAAGCAGAATTGCCGGAATGTCCGGTTGCGACAACCGTTTCTTTGATCGGAAGTAAATGGAAATTATTGATCATGCGGAATTTATTAGCTCGTCCCTGGCGATTTAATGAATTGAAAAAGAGTCTTGATGGAATCAGTCAAAAAGTATTGACTGACAGCTTGCGCTCCATGGAAGCCGATGGAATCATTATCCGTACAGTTTATGCCGAAGTTCCTCCTCGTGTCGAATATTCTTTATCCGAACTAGGAGAAACCATGCGTCCGATAATCAAAGCTATGGAGTCTTGGGGCACAGAATATAAATCTGCCTTTCCGGAAGAATGATTATAGTTACAAAAAAGTGTCTACTTGTCATAAAAGAAAAACCTCTTACAATAAAGATGAAGATGTAGGAGGTTTTATTTATGTACGCACAAGAAAATACAAAATTTGTTGTGGATCGAAATAAATGTATTCGTTGTCAAAAATGCAGCAAGGTCTGTTCGGGAATGGTCATTGATATGGATGAAGAAGGTTATCCGAAATTAAAAGATTTTGACCGCTTCGGCTGGCATGGATGTTGGAAATGCGAGCATTGCTTAGCCGTATGTCCGGTTGGTGCAATCTCGATTTTCGATAAGCATCCGGAAGATTCTTTATTGCCGCCACCACAAGAAATGGGTGAATATATGGAACGTTTGATTGTCAATCGCCGTTCCTGCCGCCGCTATCTTGATAAAAATGTGGATCCGGAAATAATAGATCGAATGATCACGGCATTAGAATCCGCTCCAACCGGTGGTAATTCATGCAATGTTGAATATACCATCATCGATGATAAAGATGTCGTAAAAAAAATTCGGGAACTTGCCTATAAGATTATGGATAAAAAAGCTTCACAAGGCATTTATACTTCCAGTTTCTCTAAATTTTATTACAATAAAATGAAAGAATCAGAAAAAGAATTGCGTAAAGATGATCTCTTGTTTTGCGGTGCTCCGCATTTGTTTATCGCCCATGAAAGATGTGTCGGTCCCTGGGCCGAGGATTCTAAAGCAAATTGCATTATTGCAACATCCTATTTTGAATTACTGGCAAATGCTTTCAATCTGGGTACGATCATTATGAGTTATCCGGCAGAAGTTTTAAACGAATTAGCGCCTGAAGCCCGTGCTTTATTAAATATCCCCAAGGACCACTATACCGGATTGATCGTTGGATTCGGATATCCTGAAATTCACTATGCTCGCGGGGTACAAAAAAGTCGAAAAAGAAAAGTGCATCGCAGTACACTTCATAAATAATAATTTCAAAGAAGACATTATTCAAGGAATCCATAAAAAAAGAAAGTCCTAAGACTCTCCCTTTTCAGATTTCAACTATTGTTCAATAGCAGATACAGGACATGTTCCCATGCAAGCGCAGCAATCGATGCATGATCCTTCATTGCATCCTGCCTTACCATCATCCTCAAGTGTGATTGCGCCAACTGGACATACACCTGTACAAGCACCACAACCGATGCACATATCTTTGTTTACTCTAACTGGCATTGTTGAATCCTCCTTTAATCGTTTCTATTGTATCACTTTTATTTGATTTAGGCTACTGAAACTT
>CAZUVT010000042.1:0-7048 GCA_964623925.1 uncultured Erysipelotrichaceae bacterium | reverse complement strand
CTTTCATTTCGCCCTTCTCTCTACTATTCTATTTTTCTGAATGAATCTTATGTCTGATTTTAATTCCATCTATTTCAAATCAGATATCCATGGGTCATACAAGTAAATTATTACTTTCAATATTGCAAACCACAGATGTCGATTACATCAAAAACATAACCAATGACACGAAATATTTAGTGGAAATGGTTATGTTTTTTTGTTTTGATATGAAATCGTAGGATTTGATCTTCATCATAAACTTGTTGTCAAATCATGATTCAGATCCTTCGACGAAAATTTAATGTTCATTTAACCTATAATGATTTGTGAAAAATTGATTTAGCAAAATCATCTTGTTAAAATATTATTTAAACAAAGGAGGAAACTATGAAAAGTTTTAAGAAATTGCTCTGCTTATGTCTTGCTGTTGCATTAATGGCAGGATGTTCTGCAGAAAAAAGCAGTGAACAGTCCAGCGAAGATGCTGCAAAAGGGTTCACTGCCGGAACTTACACGGCTACTAAAATGGGAAACAACGGTCCTATTACTGTCGAAGTAGTCATGAGCGAAACCGGTATCGAAGATATCCGTGTAACAGATCATTCCGAAACAAAAGGTATCGGAACAACAGCTATGGATCTTTTGATCGCTGATATGGTCGAAAGACAAACAGTCCAGACTGATTTTGTTGCAGGTGCAACAGTAACAAGCGCCGCAGTTAAATCAGCTGTTCAAGAAGCAGTTGGACAGGCCGGCGATGTAAGCGGTTTGGAAAATAAGGAAGCTGCTCCTGTTGAACAATATGGAGATTGTGAAGCTGAATTAGTTATTATTGGTGCCGGTGGTGCAGGTATCATGGCTGCAATCCGTGCAAGTGAATTAGGAATCAACACGATTCTTCTTGAAAAAGAAGGAATCATCGGTGGTACAACAACTGTTGTCGGTGTCGGATTCAATGCCGGTGGTACAAAACTTCAGTCTGCTACTACAAAAGATGATTATTATCAGCACTTAGCTGACAGTGGTTCTTTAACTGATGCAAATGGAAATTATGGTAAAGAATCTGAAGATTATACAAGAGCCTTTGCAGAGTATGCACCGGCTGCTGTTGACTATTTAGTTGATTGCGGTTTACCTATCAAAGCTATCGAAGATGGTGGAGGAAACGTTGGATCTCATCAGTTGATTTCTAAAGATAACGGAAATCTTGGTGAAGTATTAGTTGAACTATTAGATAGTGAACTTAAAAAAGCTGAGAATGTAGATCTTCGTCTTAACAATGAAGCAACTCATATCGTCATGAAAGATGGTAAAGTTGCCGGTGTTGAAGTTGAAGGCAAGAATGGATCTTATACGATCGCAACTGAAGCTGTTTTGATTGCTACAGGTGGCTATGCTTCCAGTGATGAAATCATCGGTGAATATGTTCCGAATATCCTTGGTTATAACTCAACCATGTGCATCAGTTCTGATGGTTCTGGTATCAAGCTTGGTCTTGAAGCCGGTGGTGTCGTAACAGATATGCAGAAAATGACGCTTCGTCAGTTATCTGTAGGATATCCTGGACTTGGTGGAGCAACTTATGCTCATAACACATTGTCAAGCGGAGAAATCTTGGTTGATGCAAACGGAAACAGATTTGTAAATGAACAGGGTCCTAAGAATGATTTAATCGCTGCATTAAACGGTTTAGATAAGAATACCTGCTATATCATCGCAAATCAGGAAATGGCTGATGGAAACAGTGAATTATCAGGATTGATCAAGCGCGGATTAATGAAACAGGCTGATACGATCGAAGAATTAGCTAAACTGCTTGGAATGGATGAAGCTACATTAGTTGCCACAGTTGAAAAATTCAATGAAGGTGTTGCAAACGGTTCAGATGAATTCGGAAGAGAAAATCTAACAATCAATTTTGAAACCGGACCTTATTACGGTGTTGAAGCTAGACCTTCACGTCACTACTGCAATGGTGGATTGATCACAAATGGTTCTACTGAAATGTTAAATGAAAACATGGAAGTAATCGAAGGTTTATATGCTGCCGGAGAAGTTACATGGCATAGTGAACATCCAGCATCAAATGCATTAACATTTGGTCGTCATGCAGCAGAAGTCATTGCTGAAAAATTAGGAAAATAAGCAAAACAAAAAAGACTGAACAAGAATAAATAAATTCATATATACTGAAATTTATTATTTAAGTTTCAGTCTTTTTTTATAATTTCTTGTTATATCATAAAATATCCAAATATCAAAAAACATAACTTTATTGTGATATTTTTTGGTGTCATTGGTTATGTTTTTAATTTATAAATCATAACCATACCCATACTTTTTTTGGTGTCACCAGTTATGATTTAACAAATTAATCATTAAGATTCATATAAAAAATCTCCACCTGATGATGGAGATATAAAGGCTTAATCCAAGTAATCGTAATATTCTTCCAAAGTCAAACCTGATTCATGGATCAAGTAAGCCTGTTCCAAACCGATATATCGGAAATGCCATGGTTCATAGATATAACCGGTTATTTCTTCTTTTTCCTCTGGATAACGAAGGACAAATCCGAACAGATATGCATTTTCTTCCAGCCATTTTCCGGCATCGGTATCTTTAAAACAGTTTTTTAATAGACAGGCTTGATCAATCGTCCCTAAATCAGCCGCTAATCCGGTCTGATGCTCACTCTGTCCCGGTCGGGCACTGTAGCGATTGGCAGCTTCTTCGCCATCCCTTGCCGCATAATTATCAAACAATCCCTTTTGATAGGAGTAAGATCGATATCCGCTGACCAGCATCAGATTCAATCCTTCTTTCGATGCAGCCTCAAACATCTCTTCCAAAGCTCTTGCCGCTTCTTCTCTCAATGGACAGGATTCTCTTATTTTCTTGACCTCGGGTTCAACAAGATCTTCAGGTTCATACTCTTCGGGAAGGGGATGCTTTTTATTAATAATGACATAGATGCTGTTAAAATCTTCCAAGTCCAAAATTTGAACCGGTATTTCTTCTTGTTCGCTCCCACTCACAATTTCATCCTCTTTCAATTCTTCACTGTTTTGTTCTACCTCTCCCGATTCTTCCTCAGGTTCACTTGTATTTATATTTGAAGAACAGCCTATTAATATCAGACACAATAAAAACAATAAAAGCTTTCTCATAAATACCTCCTTATCTTTACTTTATTATTGTAACCGGTTTTCCACATTTTTGAATCAAAATTTAAATTAATTACTTGAAATTAAGACTGAGTTGCATGTGTAAAAAAACATTTAATCACTTTTCAACATGTTAGCAACATTCCACAAAAGATATTTATCCACAAAATGTGGAAAAGTGGAAAACTCATAATTATTCTTTTATTTAAAGGAAAAATGATTGTTTCTATTCATGTGGATAACAAAAAATCAATCCGAGTTATTCACAATTATCAACAATATGTGGATTGTTGATAAAGTTATCCACAAAATTAATAAGATGAAAAGATGTGGATAAATGTGGAAAACTTTAAAAAAAAGCTTATTTTATTACATTAATTCAAATTTCTATTGTGGATTTTATTGTGGAAAAAAAATTAATGGTAGAATCTGTTTGAAGCATGTGATAAACTTTATATGGTCAAATATAAAAAGAGGTTTTAGTATGACAACATTAGAACTATATCAAGAAGAGATATGGAATAAAACCTGTGACTTAATAAAAGAATCAATCGATCAAAATCTTTATCAAACTTTTTTTAAAAACTCAAAAATTGTTGAAATATCGGATGAACAATGTGTTATTACAGTTCCCTTTATTTTAAATAAAAACATTCTCAATGATAAGTTAGACTTGATTGAAGATAAACTTGAAAGGGTCATGAACAGAAAAATTCCATGTAAGATTCTTTTAGAACATGAAGTAAAAAATTTAAAAACACCCTTAGATGAGATTACAGAAAATAAGGATTTTCTGTTTATGAAAGATAAGATCCTTCCTCAATACACATTTGATAATTTTGTAGTCGGGCAAAGCAATCGGGAAAGTCATGCAGCGGCACTGGCTTGTGCTTATAATCCCGGCAAGTATTATAATCCTTTATTTATATATGGAAATTCCGGTTTGGGAAAGACTCATCTTTTAAATGCTATCGGAAATTATCTGAAAGAAAATTCTCCGGAAACAAAAGTCTATTATACAAACAGTTCTGATTTTGTCAGTTCTGTCGTTAAATCAATCAAAGAAGGTACGATCGAACAGTTTAAAGAGGAAATGAATGAAGTGGATGTTCTGCTTATGGATGATATTCAATTTCTGGCAGGAAAAGAAAAGAGTCATGAAATCTTCTTCCACATCTTTAACGAACTGGTCAACAACCGCAAACAGATCATCTTAACAAGTGACCGGCAACCAAATGAAATCAAGGGATTGGAAGAAAGATTGATTTCTCGCTTCTCATCCGGATTATCAGTCGGTGTCGATTCCCCGGAATTTGAGACAGCTTTAGCAATTCTGGAAAAGAAAATGGATGATCATAAGTTGGAAAAGGGAATGCTGACAGAAGAAGTGCTTCCTTATATCGCCAGCAACTTTGCAACCGATGTCAGAAGTTTGGAGGGAGCGCTCAATCGTCTGCTGTTCTATTCGATTAATTTTTCATCAGGGAATGATGGTATCATTGATTTGAATATGGTTCTTTCTGCATTCAAAGGTTCAGCTGCGGCAGCAGAAAGAAAAGAACTCACGCCAAAGACGATCAAAAGAGTGGTCTCAGATTATTATGGATTAACGACGAAACAGATCGAATCCAAATCCCGGACTCAAAATATTGCCAATGCACGAGCTATCTGCATGTATTTATGTAGAAAGTGTCTCGATCTTCCTTATGTCAAGATCGGAGAAGAATTCGGAAAACGAGATCATTCCACCGTCATGAATGCATGTGAAAGAGTGGAACAACATTCCCGAACAGATATTGCCTATAAGCAGGCATTGGGAGAAATTGAAAAACTGCTTAATCACTAAATTAAAAAAGTTATTAACAGGAATCAACTTTAAATCCACATTAAAAAATGATAAAATAAAAGCATAATTAAGGCTCTTTCAAAAAGTTTTCCACTTTTCCACAGTCTTAATAATAATGATACTAAAATATATTATGTTAAAGGAGGCTTAGCCATGAATTTCAAAGTTTCAAAAAGAATTTTCTATAATGCATTGCAAACGGTTTCTCGTGCAATCAGTCCTAACAGTCCTCTACCTGCCTTATCCGGCATAAAAATAGAAGTTGAACAAGAGTCCATCACGTTAACAGGAAGTGACGCGGATACATCGATTCGCAAAACTTTAGATGGAAAAGATGAAAATCTTCATCTATTAGTAAAAGAAACAGGTTCTATCATCCTTGAATCCCGTTACATTCTTGAAATCGTCCGCAAGATCGATGCTGAAGGTGTAGAAATTGAAATCATCGACGGATCACTGACAAGAATTTCCGGATATCAGGCTGAATTCAAAATCAATGGAATGAGAGGGAATGATTACCCAGCTATTGATTTTTCAAAGCCGAATGTGCAATTTACAATGGATTCTGCTTTGTTATCAAAGATCATAACTCAGACGATCTTTGCAACAAGTGATAAAGAGATCCGTCCGGTTTTGACAGGTGTCAATTTTAAGGCCAATGGTTCCCATCTGGAATGTGTTGCCACCGACAGTTATCGATTGGCCAAGAAAGTTGTTACTATCGAAAATGATCAGAATTTCAATATCACGATTCCAAGCAAGAGTTTGAGCGAAGTTGCTAAGATCCTGGATGAAAAGGAAGAGGTATTGATTGCTTTAAATGATAAGAAAGTTCAGTTCTATATCGGAGATACGATCATTCAGAATCGCTTGATCGATGGTGCTTATCCGGAAACCGGAAGATTGATTCCAACAAATTTTGATTATGTATTGAATATTGAAAGTACAAGCTTGTTAAATGCAATCGATCGTGCCAGCTTTATCAAAAATGAAGGAATTTCGATCATTAAGCTAAGTATGGATGAAAATGAAGTCATCATTTCCAGCAAGTCTCAGGAAGTGGGAAGCTGTACAGAAACATTGTATCCACATTCTTATCAAGGTCCGCATTTAGATATTTCATTTAGTGGAAAATATGTGTATGATGCAATACGCGCATTGGGTGAAAATAATGTAACGATCAGTTTCTCAGGAGAGATGAAGCCGTTTGTCATCAAGAGCGAAAATGATGATTCGATCTTGCAGCTGATCTTACCTGTAAGAACTTATAACTAATGGTATCGGAAATATTCAGAACCTATTCTAACTATAAAAAAGCATTTGCCTATTTGTAAGCAGATGCTTTCTTTTTATCTTGGATCTCATAAATAAGAATAGAATTATTTTATATTATCTATATTAATATATTCAATATGGTCAAGAACATACTGATAAAAATTACCGATACTCTCATTCTGGGCTAATTGATTGATTGCAATGCTTAGTTTCCATTTGTTTTTTTCTTTCATTGGAATTTTTATAAATCCGTCCAGATGGAGATCGTATTGAGGATTGATAATCGTTACGGCTTGTTTCATTTTCATCGCTTCTTCAATAGCGGAGATGCTAGAGGCATGAAAAATGATTTTCGGTGAAGAGGAAATCAATCTCATATGAGTGATGTAGCAGTCATAGATCTTATGTTCATCATTCATAATGATAAAAGGTTCATTTTTAATATCTTCAAAACGGATCATTGATTTATTGGATAAGGGATGATTTTTAGGAAGGTAAAGGTAATCTTCGTTTTCTTTTAAAATTTGGCTACACAGTTCGCGTGAAAATATCGGTCCGCTGATAAAAGCACAATCTACTTTTTGATTGACCAGTTTTTCTTCTGAGATTTTATCCGGATATTCCGCAAGGATCAGTAAATGTTCGGGATGTTCTTCTTGGTATTTTTCCAGCAGAGAAGAAATCATTTTATAAGTATATGAAGAAATTGCGATTCTTATCTTATCCTTTTTTTTATTTTTTATTTCTTCATGTGTTTTATCCAGTTGACTGACTAAAT
>CAZUVT010000041.1:0-15155 GCA_964623925.1 uncultured Erysipelotrichaceae bacterium | reverse complement strand
TGTGTTATTGAACAGGCAGGACTCATGAAATTGGATGTAGATCTATCTGCTACAAATGATGAGATCGACAAAATGAACATGAAGATCACAATTGATGCAAGTCTTTTTGACGGAGTTGATTTCTCAACCTTGGATGATGACGCAAAAGCTCAGGTCGAAGATGCGATGCTGGAACAGCTGGGACTCAGTGCTGATACAAAAGGTTTGACAACAACGGTTGAATTCACCGATACGATGGTTGTCAATGTTGATATCGATTTGAAGGCTGCAAGCAAAGAAGATCTGAATAAGATTGGTTTGGATATCGACAACACCGATATGAGTTTCAAGAGATTCTTGGAAGATTCTGAAAAAGAAGGCTATACTTGCACAAAGAACTAATTATGATCAAGGAGGAAATCAATTCCTCCTTTTAACTTGGCTGGATCAACTTTAAAACACGGAAAAGATTCTTTGTGTTTGGATTTCTGTAAAAGCGATATGATTCGCAATCAACAGGTCATGATAGATCATGATTGGACGATACCTAATCAAATGAAAACTTTGAGACTGCAATTTGTGATTTCAAAGGGAATAGAAATGAAGAAAGTTGGATAATGAATAAAATCAGACTTTCTCTTCATAAACTAAGACTATCGAAAGAGAATGGGTTGTGGTAAAATAAAAGGTAGAATTGGGGTGGATAGTATGAGAAAAAGAGTAGTCATCGTTACCGGAATGTCAGGTGCCGGAAAGACAAGTGCTATGGGGATTTTGGAAGATATCGGTTATCATTGTATTGATCGTTACCCGGCTCAGCTTTTAAATAGTCTTTTGGATCTGATTGAAAAAAGCAGTGATCCACGTTTTGATTATGTTGCTTTGGCCACTTCAGCGGTGGACTTCCCTCAATTTATGCAATGCTTTTCGGGCAGTGATATGGATGTTCGGGTGCTGTATCTGGATGCATCCAATGAAACGCTTTTATTAAGATATAAATCGACAAGAAGAACACATCCTTTACTTGTAAGCAATTCTGCCAATACTTTGGAAGAGGCGATCGGGATTGAAAGGGAAATGTATCGCAGTATTAAGGATACTGTATTTCTATCCGTCGATACGACCTTTTTGACCCATCAGGAGTTGAAAAAGAAATTGGATCAATATTTTTCGCCGGCACAAAGACCGGTCTTCTCAATCAGCTTCATTTCTTTCGGATATAAGCACGGTGTACCGCTGGATGCAGATCTGATGTTTGATGTGCGTTTTCTGCCGAATCCGTTCTGGGTCAACGAACTGCGGGAATATTCAGGAAATGACGAGTGTGTTTATAATTATGTCATCAAAAAGCCGGAAACAGAAGATTTCTTGAAAAGACTCACTGATTTTCTGGATTATGCTTTTGAAGAATATGTAAAAGAAGGAAAGAATCATTTCACAGTCGCAATCGGATGTACCGGAGGACAGCATCGCTCTGTATCTGTGACTAATTATCTCTACGAACTCTATAAAGTAAAATACAATTGTTTTAAAGAACATCGCGACATAAAGGAGTTTCAGGATGAAAAATAAGAAAGTGGTCGTTATAGGCGGTGGGCATGGACAATCGACGATCCTGAGAGGACTGAAAGCGATTAAAGATATTGATTTGACTGCGATCGTTACTGTTGCGGATGATGGTGGAAGCACTGGCAGATTGAGAAGGCAGTTTCATATTCCGGCGATGGGAGATATACGGAATGTACTTTTGGCTTTGGCTGAATCTGAAAGCCTGCTTAATGATTTGATGGAATATCGATTTGAAGAAACGGAAGAAGACAGCGAGATCGGCGGACATAACTTGGGAAATCTTATCCTCACAGCGATGACGCAGCGTTGTGGAAGTTTTATGGAGAGTATTGCGACCTTATCTAAAGTGCTGCGGGTAAAAGGAGACATTATTCCAAGTACTTCTCAGGTGATCACTTTATTTGCGAGAATGGAGGATGGAACGATCGTTCGCGGTGAAAGCAATATTCCGAACATGAAAAACCATATCCGGGAAGTGTTTTATGAAGAAGAAGTTCATGCGACACAAGAGGCGATTCATGCGATTTCAAATGCCGATCTGATTATTTTGGGAATCGGTTCGGTCTATACAAGCATTTTGCCAAATACGATCATTCCTGAGATCAAGGATGCTTTGAACAGGACGAATGCATTGAAATGCTATATATGCAATGCGATGAGCCAGCCGGGCGAAACCGATGGATATACTATGGAAGATCATGTTCGGGCTATTCGTGATCATGGCAGTGATGTTGATGTTGTGCTTTTTGCGAATGACAGCATTCCGCCGCATGTTTTAAAACGGTATGCCGAAGAGGGAAGCTGTCCGGTTGAAATCAAAGAAAAAAATCATGATTTTAAAATCATCAAGGCGAATCTGTTGGAGTTTAATGCGAATCTGATTCGTCATAATTCCTTGAAAATCAAGGAAGCAGTAGAAGAGATCTTGAAGAGGATGTGATGAAGTGTGTCGTTTACGACGGATGTAAAAAAAGAGATTGCTCAGATCGAATTGGAATCTTGCTGTGCAAAAGCACAGCTTGCGGCATTGATTCAGCTTTGTTCCTCTTTAAATATTTCCGGAGGAAAGATCGGTCTGCATGTTCGAACGGAAAATGCGGATACGGCAAAAAGAATATGGAAGCTTGTTAAAGAGATGTATCATGTGGATGGCGAATTATCGATCGTCCGGAAGATGAAACTGAAAAAAAATAATGTCTATCATATAAAATTTCAAAATCAGGCAAAAGATATTCTGGAAGATTTGGGTATTTTGACCGAGGAAGGTCTTCAAGAGCGGCCGTCTGGATTGGATCTGAAAAAGGAATGCTGCGCAAAAGCTTATTTGTCCGGTGCTTTTCTTGCCTCAGGAAGTGCGAATGATCCGACAAAGACCAGTTATCATTTGGAAATTGCGGCCAATACACAAAAGCATGCATCTTATATTCAACGGGTGATGAAGCGATTTAATCTCAATGGAAAGATTATTGAGAGGAGAAACCAATTTGTTGTTTATTTGAAGATGTCAGAACAGATTTCAGATTTTTTGAGATGCATCGGATCTTTTGAAGGAGTCATGCGATTTGAAGACGAGCGGATTACTCGGGATTTTAAAAACAGTTTAACGCGCTTGGATAATTGCGAAGTAGCCAATGAAATGAAAAGTCAAAAGGCTGCGAAGAATCATCTTGAGGATATAGAAAAGATCGAGCGGGCAGGTAAAATGAATCTTTTGGATGAGAAATTGCTTGATATCGTTCAATTGAGAAAAGATCATCCGGAAGCCAGTTTGCTGGAACTGGCTAAGGAATATGAAAAAAGAAGCGGGATTTCGATGAGTAAGTCGGGAATGAAACACCGCTTTACAAAAATTAAAGAGATTGCCGATAAAATTCCAGATTAGATCAATTGTAATCGGGTAAACTAAGCATGGTGATCAAATATGATATTTTTCTATGCAATCCTGTTACTAAATTCTTTGTTTGAAGCGAATGTCCGTTATACCGCACAAGAATTGAGCTGTGTAGAGGGTGGTATGCAGTTGAAATATGAAGGAAATCATTATCCGGTTGAACTGTTCAATGTAGATCTGAGCGGTGAAGGCTATTTATATGCATGTTCTCTTATCGAGGATGCTTCAGTTGTAACTTTTGAATTTGATGAGTCAGTCAATCAGAATACGCCGCTGAGTTTATGGATATTCTTAGATGGCGAACTGTTGCAGAAACAGCTGATTCAATCAGAAATGGCTGAAGTGCGGATAGCAAATCCTACTTATAAATATATGGATCAATGTCAAAGTGCAGAGCAAAGCACACAGGTCTTTGCCCCGCAATCGATTTATAAAGAAGCAAGCTATACCGGAAAAGGAAGCTTGGTTTGTTTCGTTTTGATTAGCGTGACTTCCGTTTATATTTTGATTTGGATCTTGTTGTCGAGGCGGAAGAGAAAGAAAATTGTTTCTTCAGAAGATCCAAAATAAATTATGAACAACTGACCGGAATTCTTAAAACATTTTAAACATGGTAAGAAAGTTCTTTTTAAAAAACTTTAAATGAGATATAATAAAGTTAAAGAAGGGTGTAACTATGGAAATTGTTGAATTCATTGTCGGTGTTTTATGTGTTTTAGCGGCATTTACGGTGTTGCGGTTTATGTGGCCGGTATTGGTGATCATAGCGCTTTTGTGTTTTGTGTATTCAATTTACGTTCGTTATCGTTTCAATAAGGCCATTCGTCAGCAGAATGATACTTACAGTAGAGTGAACCGGCAATTTAATGAATATCAAAATCGAAGAAATCAAGAGGAAGTTGAACAGCCGGTAGCCGGAAAAGGAATTATTGACGCTGAATATACAGAAAGAGACGTTGATTGAGTTTAAGAGATTGAGAATCGAATGAAAAACAAAATTGTTTTTTAATACGGAGTTAGGGAGGACAGGCAAATGATCGTAAATGCGACAGTGCAAGATAAATTACAAATTTATGAATTATGGAAAAAAGCATTTGCCGAAAATGACAGAGGATATATCGATTATTTTTTCGGAGAATTGTTTGCCCAAAGTGATACATTGATCTATAAAGAAAATGGTAAGGTCTTCTCGACTTTGACCAGAAGAAAAAATGATATCATGCTCAATGGCCGGGTCTTGAAAGCTTCTTTTTTTCTGGGTGTTGCAACAGAAACGGAATATCAAGGCCGAGGAATGATGCATGAACTGATGAAAGAAGCATTGAAAGATGCGGAACGACAAGAGCTGATCACGCTGATTCAAAGCGAGGAACCGCTGCTTTATGCTTCCTTTGGGTTTGAAACGGTTTACAGAAGAAAAAAATATGTGATTGAAAAAAATCAGGTTCAGAAATGTTCGCTTCGCGGGGTCAGTGCTGCAGTCACAGACAAAGAGCTAATGACGGCTTATGCGGAATTTGTCAATCATTTCGATGGGTTTATGATTCGTGATGAAAAGTACTTCACAAGATTGAGAAAAGAGATTGCGGCTCAAAAAGGTCAGATCGTTGCCTATTATAATTCTGATAAACAAATTGAAGGATATGCGATCTTATATCCGGGAAACGGATATATTTTAATGCATGAGATCGTTTATAAGAGCTCCACAGCTTTGATCAAGCTTCTCAATGTGGCTTTCAGAATGAATGAAAGAATCGTTTTGACAACTTCTGAAGCAGAACAGATTGAAAAAGTGATTCCGGAACTTGAAGCAGAAAAAATTGAGTTCATGATGGCTCGGGTCAATGATTATGAATTATTCAATCGCTTTTATGGAAAAAATGTCAAGAGTGTTCAAGAAGCATTCAGATTAAGTCAAAAACCATTATATATACATGAGTATGCGTAATAAAAATTTTGATTGAAATATCTGATAAAAAGGATGTAAGCGTTTGGGCGTGGACATTCTTTTTTTCGTATACCGGAGGGCTGTTACGAACTAAAAATGTTGTTAGAAAATAGTATTATAGGCATTAGATTTTACAAGCCTGATAAAACATAATATAAAAACTTAATGATGTTGTTTTTTTTTGGATGAAAACTTAAAACGTCAATTTGATGCTCTTTGTGAGGACTTTGGAATGAGTGCAACAACCGCATTTAATATTTTTGCCCGTGCTGTTGTGCGAGAACGGAAAATTCCTTTTGAGATTCAGGCATCTGATGAAATAACAAGGTCTATCGGAAAGCAAGCTTTCCTTGCTTTAAGAGCAGAAGCACAAAAGAATAAAATACAAGATTTAACTTTGAATGAAATCAATGAAGAAAACCGCCTAGTACGAGTTGGAGGAAAGTAAATGCCTGTCTATGCAGTAATTGATACGAATGTTCTTGTTTCTGCATTACTTTCAAGTCATGATGACACAGCAACCGTTTTAGTTGTAGAAAAATTATTTACCCGTGAAGTAATCCCACTTTTTAGTGACGAGATTTTGAAAGAATATAGCGAAGTACTGCGACGCCCAAAATTTCATTTTACAGAAAAAACTGTTTAAATTTTTCTTCAAACTATTGAGAAATATGGAAAATATGTTATACCAACACCTGTGGAAGAATTTCTATCAGATGTGAAAGACTTGCCATTTTACGAAGTTGTCATGGAAAAACAAGAAAATAATGCTTACCTAATTATCGGAAACATGAAGCATTTTCCGATAAAGCCATTTATTGTTACACCAAAAGAATTTTTAGATATCTTATGTAAAAATAAAGAGTTATAATTAAAAACATCATGTTGAATATGGGCTGGTTTCTATTAGTTGGATTAAAGCAAACTAATAAGAGTCAATTCACATAACATGATGTTTTTTATGTGCTTTTGAGAGATCAATAAACGGATTAATAATATGCCTCGAGGCATATAAACTTGTATTTATTGGATCGGGAGCTCATACCAATCCTCTTCTGCATGCTTGAAACCGAGAGAACAAAACATCGCCTGACTTTGTTTGTTGAAATCATAGATTTCGGCTCTGACTGTAGAAAGCCCTTTTTCTTTTGCTAGTTCAATGATGTTTTTGACACATTTGCGACCGATATGTTTGTTTTGATATTCTTTACAGATGACGATTGAGATCTCATTCTCTTTCAGTGTGATATCGCCGACAAGAGTCCCTTTATACTCAATGTAATAACAAGATCCATGGGTGGAAAGATAATGATACATGGCTTTTAATCTTTCCAGATCATAGACAAAATCGATATTGTCGACCTGTTTGCATAAAATTGGATCCTGATACCATTTTAAAGTAATTTCTTCATTGGGATAATAAGGAATCAAGGCGAGTTCCTCGTCGATTTTTCTTTTGTTCATAAACTGTTTCTCCTTTTAGAATCATTGTTTCATTGTTGGTGGGAAGTTAAATATCGGACAGCGGTATAAAGGCGCGGCAGTGCGTAACTTAAAAACTGCTGATAAGCTTCACAGTAAATTGTCTTTTGATTGATCCGATCTCTTTTGCATCCGCCCTGACAGTATTTGAGATAAGGACAGGATCGGCATTCATCCAAGTGCAGCTGTCCTTGTTGGATGAATTCTTGATGGATTGCAGAAGCTAATGCTTCTTGAAATGAAATGTTCCGGATGTTTCCCAAATACCACTCATCTAAAACATAGAAATCGCAAGGGTAGAGACTGCCGTCGGCTTCAACTACGATATAGCTGCCGCAGTGTCCCAAAAGAGCACAGTTTGTCGGAGTGAGCCCCATGATGATGCGAAGATAATCGTCGATGAAGCGAACACTTCGATAGATTCCCTTTTCCAGGTCTGCATACCACATATCGAAGATCTCGCACAAAAATTGTCCATAGTCTTGAGGGTGCAGAGAAAAGGGCTTCTTATTTTGATCGAGTGGATCAAGACAAGGGATAAACTGCAAAGGAAGATCATGAAACTGACATAGGCTTTTATAGATGTTCTGTGCAGCGAGAGAGGCTTCATGATGAATGACACAACAGAGATTAAGTTCGATCGGAAACTGCCGGAACAAGTTGATTTTAGAAACGACTTGATCCCATGTGCCGTTTTTATTTGAATCAATACGGTAAAGGTCATGACATTCTGATGTTCCGTCAATTGAGATTCCGACTAAAAAATGATGATCAGAGAAAAATTGTGCCCATTTTTCATCCAATAGGATTCCGTTTGTCTGGATTGAATGCGCAATTTGAGTTTCAAAGAGACCGAGTTCTTGTTCGATTTCTAAAAAGCGTTTAAAAAACGGCAGTCCGGCAAGGGTCGGTTCACCACCCTGAAAGAGGATCTGCAGGAATCCTTTATCCTGGATCATCTCTTTTGCAGAATATAAAATTTTTCTGATCGTCTCTTCATTCATCATCCCTTTATTCTTGATTTGCCGATGATTGGAGAGATCTTCATAGAAACAGTATTGACATTGCAGATTGCAAGCGGAAGAAGCCGGCTTAATAAGCAGTGTTAAATTTCTGGCTGGAGCCCTGTTCATATTTATTGATCTGCCAGGGTCGGTTTGATTCCCTCGGCTTTTTCTATCCATTCGCTCAATTCTTTGCGCAAAGCGAGCTTGACTTCCTTATAGGCGGGGTCAAAAACCACGTTGTTCAGCTGCCATGGATCTTTCTTCAGATCATAAAGATGGTCATCGGCATAATAGTCAGAAGCCGCTTTTTCTCCGCCATTGACTCCCGGTGCATAAACGGAATAAAGATAATCTGCTGTGCGAATGCATCTTCCCAAACGACTTTCTGAAATTTGGGCAAAGACTTGATTCTTTCGCTGAGGATCTTTCTTGTTGACGACATCCAAAAGATTTTCGCCGATCATAGCATTTTTGACATCAATGCCGGCTAAAGCCAAAAAGGTTTTCGGCAAGCTCTCCGTACTGACTAATTCTTCAATTCTTTTTCCACCTTTAAAAGGCCCACCTGCAATGATCAGCGGAACATGCAAGGCTCCATCATGACATGTCCGTTTGTAATCATCATAACCATTCAAGTGACTATCTGTATTTCTTGTTTTGAAATGAGAACCGTGATCAGATGCGTAGATGATGACGGTATTATCATAGAGACCTTTTTCTTTCAGTTTTGCGATCAATTTTCCTAAATTTTCATCCAGACTGGCACACTGGCCTAAATAATCCGGATATTCCTCTTCTGCATTTCCTTTTAGCACTTCCAAATCTTTTGGAAGAATGAAGTCAGCGTATTTTTCCTTGGATCCGATTGGACCTTCATAGTGCTGATGATCATTTTGATGATGCGGCTCGATCTGCGAAACAGTCATGAAAAACGGCTTTTTACCATCATACTGATCTAAGAATTCCAAGGCAAAATCATTGATGCAGTCGGCTCTGTAACCTTTAAAATCAATTCTTTGATCGTTTTCGTCAAAGATATATCCATCATATCCGTGGGAGGTGAATTCCAATACATCAGCTGCCCGCCAAAATCCGGTATACCCGCCGCGCAGTTCTAAAGGGACAGCTGTGATCGTATGATCGATGCGGGGCTTCTGCTCCAGTTCGCCATCTGATGCCAAGTGCCATTTGCCGATATAGGCAGTTTCATATCCGGCATCTTTTTCCATATATTCTCCTAAAGTCTTGATGTTGGATGGAAGCATGATATTATTTCTGAAGCATCCGGTTTCCGTCGGATATTTACCGCTTTGAAAGAGTGCGCGGCATGGTCCGCACACAGGCTGAGGAGAAAAGGCATTGTTGAACTGAATCCCTTCTTCTGCCAGTCGATCTAAGTTTGGAGTGATATCTAAAGGCTGACCGTAGCATCCACATGTATCCCATCGCTGCTGATCACTGAAGTAGAATACAATATTATAAGGCATAAAATTTCCTCCGATTTTCTATTATATAATAGAATTTGATAAAGTCATTATATCATGGAACCAAATTGGTTACAATGAAGAGAATTGATAGAAATGAAATTGAAAGCCTTAACAAGTTTCTTTTGATTTGATATAATAGAAACACGCTAAAAGAGAGGATTGAATATGAAGAGATATTTTTTGATTTTAATGGCTGGATTATTGGCTTTTTCTGCGTTTGGATGCGCTAAAGAAGGAAAAGGCGGAGAAATTTTAAGAAAAGAGGAACAGTCCAGTGAAGTGAGCAATCAGGAAGAGGAGACATCCGGTATTTCCAACAAAGTGATCAAGCAGAGTAGATATGATACGATTGCAGAATATGCTCAGTATTTAGAAGATGCGACAGGCGATGTCAAAAAGATTGAGTTCTTCTTGGATGAATATTCAGATGAGGAACATGTGGTAACGATTGAAAACCATACAGATCGTTTTTTCTATGCTGATTTTGATCTGGACAGCACAGATGAAAACAGTGGATTTTTGATTCTGGCAAGACCGAACAGAAATGAATATTACTATCGTCATTTCGATGATGTTCCGGATACTTATGTCATTAATGACTATGCGTTTTATAAATTCACTTATCCGGATGCGGGATTTTATTATGAGATCGAAGATGATGGGGACAGCGAAGGATATGTCTGGGAAAATGTCGTTGTTGCACCGGAAAATAATAATTTAGAAGATTTGACAAAACTCGCAAAAAGAATCTATGCTGAATGTGTTCTGACTGATTTGTGGTATGAATTCTACTATGTGTTTACAGATGAGGTAGAAAAAGTAGAATATAATGAATACTATTACTATGATCTTGCTGATGCCGAATTCGGATTCAAAGTTGATTTGGAAGCAAAACAGATTTCCTTCTTTGAACGGATTGACGGAGAGTGGGAAGACAGCGTTGTCATCGACATGGATTAAAATAAAAGATCGTATAAACGGGCGTTTGGAAATGTTGCCAAATGCTCGTTTTTTTATGTTAATACTTTGACTTTTGGTAAATTTTAAAAGATTAACAAAGAGTCTTTCTTTTGGTATAATGATATTACGAGTTGGAGGGAAATATTTATTGTATTTGATAAGCTGCATGATGATCCTATGTGTTGTTGGCTGTTCGAAAGAAAAGGAAACTGCTTCAGAGGTTATGGAAAAAGTTCAGCAGAACTATGCCGATGCGTATGGGTTAGAGATGAAAATGGATGCGGATTATACAATTTCAATATCCGGCATGGAACTCAAGATGGATCTGGAAATGGCGATGAAACAGGAAAACATGCAGGATCCTGATAAGCTTGTGATGGAATCAGAATTGGTAATGCAGATGCTCGGTCAAAGGATGTCCATGAAAGAATGGGTCAAAGACGGTGTGGCTTATATGGATGATGCCACTACGAAGACTAAACAAGACTTGAATACAGCAGAACTTCAAGAGATGAGTGAGAAAATGGGAGCGATGTCCCAAGAGACCTTGACTGGATTCGCAAAAGACGCGAAATTGGAAAAGACAGAGGATGGCTATGTAATTTCAGGAAGTTTAGCGGATGATAAAGCGTTCGCTCAATTTATGGAAGATCTGGGATTGGGTGATTCTTTGGGAGTAGAAGTTTCTGAAATGCTTTCATCGCTGAAAGTAGAGGCTTTTGATGTCAGTTACATGATTTCGAAAGAATATGAAATCGAAAAAGCTCATTTTGATTTAAAGGCCGGCATGACGGTTGAAGGTCAGGAAATGACTTTGGATCTGAGCATGGACATGGAAATGGATGCATACAACGAGTCAAAAATCAAACTGCCTGATTTCAGCGCATGGGATATCAAGAGTGTAAGCTGTTCATTTGAAGGAAGTGGCATCAGTGAATTGATGGTGATGAATGCATTGGATGATCAGGTAGAAGAGATTCAGTCCTATATGGTGATCGATTATGCCGCTTATGGAATCGAAAGTGAAGAAGATAAAGCGGTTTTGATTCAAAATATGCAAGCGATGTATCAGGCTTATGAAGGCATTGAATGTACTGTCGATGATCTGGGCGATGAAATGGGTGTGGCAATTTATATTGATATGAAAAAGGCCAGCACTTCATCGTTAATTGAACTTGGTCTGGCAGGGGAAGGAAGTATAGAAGGACAGACCTTCAGTCTTGCTCAATCGATCCTTGGTTTACAAGCCAGCGGTTATGAATGCAATTAATTGGGAGAATGCTGTAAAGTTACGGCATTCTTTTTCTTAGCCAGACATAAAAATAGAAGTGTGTTTAAGGCGAAAAGGATTCGGAATAAATAAGAAAAAAGAGGTTCAACATTGAAGTTAATATTAAATTTAGATATAATTAACAGGATGATGAATAAAGGAGAGAGAACATGAAAACAGCAGTAAGAAATTTCCATCGCTATATGATGAAGATATCTGTCTTGTTTGCCCTATCGATGGCAGCACTTTTTGCAATTATTATCGGGGTTTCAATGTCAGCTTCCGGAGAAACATTTGCGATTGCCATGTTGATTATTTTGGGGGTTTTGGTTATCATGATCTTTGTTATCTTTGAATTGGTAACTTTACTGGTAATATCCGGATTTAAGAGAATGATTAAAAAGCAGGAAGAAATGAACGGAAGTTCGTTGCAGGAACAATGGGACCGGGATGCAGTTGATTTGGGAAAGGGATTTTATGTCACCAAAGACTGGATCGTCAGCTCGCATTCGCCGGCTATGGCCTTCCATAAAAATTCAATTGATGATTATACGATGCAGAAAGATTTTATACGTGGCAAAGAAGTGAACACCTATACGATCTTCGGTAATGGGGCTTCTATTCAGATGCGCCTTACAGAAATGAATTTGGGAGAAAATCTAAATGCTGCAAGCAAGTGGTTTAAAAGAAGAAGAGAAGAATTGGATGCGATGAAGGCAGAAGAAAATCCTTCGGCAGAAGAGAATGTTGAAAATCAGTCAGAGGTAATGGAGGAGCGGATTCCGATTACCAACAGACCGCAAAGAGATCCAAATGCAGCCAAGAAGATTTGGGCGATTGTCGGATTTGCTGTGGCCATGCTGGTGCTGCTTCTGATCACATCTTTCGTTTCAGCCAAAGTGAATTCCAGAAAAGAAATCAAAGAGCTGTCTAAGCAAAGTCAATATGATACATTTGATGAGTATGCAGATTATCTGAAAGAAGCAGCCGGTGACAGCAATCGAATTGAATTCTATCTGGATGATTACATGGATGATGAATATGTCATTACGATTGAAAATCCTACGAACTTATTCTATTATTGCGATTTGTTGCTGGATAGCACCGATTCGGGAAGTGATATTCTGATTTTTGCAAGACCAAAGAGAAATGAATACTATTATCGCGAATTTAAAGATGTACCTGATACTTATGAGATCAAAAATGATAATTTCTATGAATTCACTTATCCGGATGCAAAATTCAAATATACGATTGAGGATGACGGAGACAGCGATGGCTATATTTGGGAAAATGTCATCATTGCACCGGAACATCTGAACTTGGATGACATTTCCAAACTGGCAGAAAGATTATATGCCGAATGTGTTTTAACCGATGTTTGGTATGAGGTTTATTATGTCTTTGGCGATGATGTTGAGAAAGTGGAATATAACGGATATTACTACTATGATCTTTCAACATCCTCTTATGGATTTGCGATCGACTTGGAGAATAAACAAATTGTCTTCTATGAGCTGATCGATAATTCATTTGTCGAATGCATGACTATAGAAATGAAATAAAAAGAAATACAAAACAGACTCGAATGATTTGAATCAGGTCTGTTTTTTTTGAACGTTTAATTTTTTAAAATGTACCTATGAAATCTAAAATATTCATGTTTTTTCCAATTGACCTATATTTCGTCAGGTTTTGGAAATATTTTTCCAATATGGAATAACAAAAATACATGTAATAGATTGGTTGTTGAACAAAGGATACTGCTAAAATATTAATTATGACAACAAAAATGAAATCCAAGAAATCTGTTTATATTTAAGGGTATCTGGAAAAATATCATATATTGGCTTTTCTTATTCATTGACCAATCACAAATGGCTAATTTTTATAAGATCGTGGACTATGAGATGACAAAATAATTCATAGTCCTATTGTGTTGATTTGAAAACTTTATTTAAGGGAGATAAAAGTTTTTTCATGTAAACGGTAACATCTTATAAAGGTATTGAAATCACGGTAAAAACCCTTTATACTATATTTGTTTTTAGTTGTATAATTTGTATTTTATGGTTACAAAGTTTCTACGTGACGCCTGAAGATCACACTACAACAAAAGCAATTTTTTGTGCTTTTGTTAAAAGCACTTTTTTCTATTTTAAGGAGGGAGAATTGGACCATGTTAGAAAAATTTTTCAAACTACAAGAAAACAAAACAACCGTTCGTACTGAAATTTTAGCCGGTGTCACAACCTTTTTGGCAATGGCTTACATTTTAGGCGTCAATCCAAACATTCTGGGTGGAGATTTGACGGGAATGAGTACCGCTTCCGTATTCTTTGCGACAGCATTGGCTTCAGCAATCGCCAGTATTTTAATGGGATTGTTGGCAAACTATCCGGTTGCTTTGGCTCCGGGAATGGGAGTGAATGCTTTATTTACTTATACAGTTTGTCTTCAATACGGTTATACTTTTGAAGAAGCTTTGGCAGCAGTATTTGTATCGGGAGTTGTCTTTTTAGTTATTTCTGTTACAGGAATCCGTAAGTTGATTATTAATTCTATTCCGAAGAATATGAAATTGGCGATTGGAGCAGGAATCGGTTTCTTTGTTGCCTTCATCGCTCTTAAAAATGCAGGAATTATTGTGGCTAATGAATCAACATTTGTAGCTTTGGGGAATTTAAAAGATCCGGCTGTTTTATTGGCTGTGTTTGGAATCGCTGTTACAATCGGATTGATGGTTAAAGGGTTCAGTGCCGCTCCGTTTTACGGTTTAGTCATCACAGCGGTGATCGGAATCGTTTTAGGAATGATGAATATTTCTGGAATGCCGACATTGCCAACTCAAATTGTTTCATTTGATTTTTCTACAAGTGCTGTTGGTGCATTTGTCAGAGGCATGGGCGGATTGTTCTCACACAGCAATTGGTTTGTCGTTGTGTTCAGCTTCTTGTTTGTTGATTTCTTCGATACAGCAGGAACACTTGTTGCGGTAGGAAACAACATTGGCCTGGTTAATGAACAGGGAGAAATGAAAAATATTGAAAAAGCGCTGCTTGCTGATTCTTTGGGAACGGTCGTGGGGGCCGCTCTTGGAACATCCACTGTTACTTCCTTTGTTGAATCAGGGGCCGGCGTGGCAGCAGGTGGAAGAACCGGATTAACTGCGGTAACGACCGGAATCTGCTTCCTGTTATCTTTATTCTTGAGCCCGCTTGTCTTGAGTGTTGCAGTCAATGCAGTTACAGCTCCGGCTATCTTTGTCGTAGGAATTTTGATGGCTCAGCAGCTAAAGGAAATTGATTGGAAAGATACGGCAACTTCTGCCAGCGCATTTATTACCATTTTGTTCATGGTATTGGCATATTCCATTTCTGATGGTCTTGCAATCGGTTTTATTGTGTACGGTTTGACAATGGTATGCAAAGGAAAGGCAAAAGAAGTCAGTCCGATTTGTTGGGTATTGATTGCAGTCTTCATTCTTTATTTCTGTAAATAAATTTCAAATCTCATTCATTAGAAATACTATTATATGAAAAAAGGCAAATTGTTCTGGACC
>CAZUVT010000040.1:0-15168 GCA_964623925.1 uncultured Erysipelotrichaceae bacterium | reverse complement strand
AGATCTTGATCAATGGACTGATCCTTATGATTTTATTCGATCAAGAGTTCCTTATATCGAATCCAATGTTGAGAAAGACTTTGATCAAAGCATTACCATGATCTTAAGCGGCGCATTGGGATTGTTGATTGAAGGATATGCTGCAGTCATCTTTTTAGATATCCGCGAATATCCGACAAGAGGGATTGAAGAACCGGATGACGATCGGGTCTTGCGCGGTTCCCATGACGGATTTAATGAAACACTGATTTTCAATACCGCTTTGATACGCAGAAGACTAAGAGATCCGTCTTTAACGATGGAATATCATCAAGTCGGAAAACAATCCTGCACTGATGTCATATTGTGCTATATGAAAGAAAAAGTCGATCCGGATTTTTTGAACGAATTAAGAGAGAAACTGAATAAAATGACGATCGATAACCTCACGATGTCTCAGGAAAGTCTGGCTGAATGTCTGCTTGACAAGCAGCTTTATAATCCGCTTCCGAGGATCCGCTACAGCGAAAGACCCGATAGCACGACCGCCAGCATCGTGGAAGGAAGCATCGCTGTTCTGATCGACAATTCCCCTTCTGTCATGATTCTTCCTACCGGTTTCTTTGATTTTATTCAGGAAACGAATGACTATTACTTTCCCCCTTTATTAGGAACTTATCTGAGAATGATCCGCCTGTTCATTTTCATGCTGACCTTATTTTTAACGCCGGTCTGGTATCTGCTTATCCAAAATCCCGACTTGTTGAATGATTCTTTAAAATTTCTGCTTCCCCAAACACAAGGACCGATTCCGATCCTGTTTCAGTTTCTGATCATTGAATTCATCGTTGATGGATTAAAGCTTGCCTCGCTCAATACGCCGAGCTCTCTAAGCAATTCATTCAGCATCTTAGGAGCAATCATTTTAGGTGATTTTGCGGTAAAGACAAATTGGTTTGTTCCGGAAGTTGTTTTATACATGAGTTTTGTAGCAATCACAACTTTCACTCAGCCAAGCATTGAACTGGGCTATGCGTTTAAGTTTTTCAGGATCTTGCTGCTGATCTGTACCGGTATCCTGAACATCTGGGGATTTATTCTGGCACTGATCATGATCTTGCTTATTCTCTTTACGACGAAGACTTTGGATCATCGCTGCTATCTCTATCCGATCATTCCCTTTGACAAAACAGCCTGCTTGCGACTTTTCTTTAGAAGATCCATCAATAAACATAATTCTTAAAACAAATTCTTTAAATGACTTGTATAATCGTACGGCCGATACCGTGCGATTTTTACTTTTTTATCAGATAAAGCGATCTTAACTTCTTTTTCACCTTTTAAATCAAGGAAATAGTGATCCCAGCAGAGAACTGCGCCATCATAATCAGAAGAATAGAATACAAGCCGCGTATTTGGATGAAGGATCAAAGGAGACCCCAGTGATTGGAATTGGCGATGATGGATTCCGGTAATTTCACAGAGTTCTATGAATTCAAGTCCATTTTGAATCACAGCCCCGCCCAAAGATCGATTGTAAGCGGTGGATCCCAACTGGCTGCAGACACATAAGCCGACTCCTCTAAATCGTTCAAGCTTAGTGGCATCCAGATAAACATCGATCATTTGTGTCCGATGAACATTTTCAACACGGACTTCGTTCAAACTGTATATCTTCTGATGATCCACTTCGCATTCCAACATGCGGTATTCCTGAATTTCCGGTGATTTTTTAAGAATATCAGCGAAAAACTGATCCAGCTCGTCGCTTTGATAATCGGTAAAAAAGCCAAGCGTACCGGTATGTATACCGATAAACATCGTTTTTTCAAGGCGATGCAGATATTTATGAACCGCATGAAGAAAGGTTCCATCTCCACCGATCGCAAATACAAAATCCGGCTCTTGTGCTTCACAAAGCCAGTCTTCCTGAACCAATCTTTCTTGTATCTTTTTTTCGACTTCTTTTGAAAAGTCATCATTTCTTGATATCGTACTGAATGTTCTCATTTTGATATCCTCTCTAGCAGTGCTTGAATCATCAAACTGCAATCTCCTTCATAATTCGTCATACCCAATTCAACTTGAGGCTTGATCATACCGTGATAGTCGCTGCCGCAAGTCTCAAGACAATTCATCTTTTTACATAAATCATGATAAAAACTGATTTGTTTTTGATCATGATAAGAACAATAGACTTCAAACCCATCGATTCCCATTTCTAACAGTTTTAAAGCATTGCTTAAATCACAACCGATATTAACAGACGGATGGGCAACGATGGCCACCCCGCCGCTTTCATGGATCAATCGAATAACATCCTGTACGATCGGAATCTGCTTGGGAATGAATAATTCTTTTCCAAGCGCCAGATTATCCCAGTAATAATTGGCAACGGGGCTATATGCCCGTTCTCCGCTTTGATAAGTCGTGAGTTCATCATGATTAAAATGATCCAATAAATAACGGATGATCGCAACATGGGTCACAGGTTTCCCCTTGGAATATTCAATGATCTTCCTGCGATCCATTTCGATTCCATATTTCTTTTCCATCATTTTGATCAATGTATCGCTGCATCGTTCTAATTCCGAGGAATAATTTCTTTCAATTTCTTTAAATCGAGGATCAGAGAGATCACATCCATAACCTAAGACATGGATGATCTCTTTTTCAAAAAAACAATCGATTTCAATTCCGGAAATAGCATGAATCTCTTCTCTTTTGATCAACTCAAGCGATCCTTCTGTTGCGTTATGATCACATACTGCAATAAATTCAACCTGATTCTCTTTTGCCTTCTCAATAATCTGATCGATGTGCTCATAGGAATCATAGCTGAATTCACTATGGATATGCAAATCTGCTTTCATAAAATCACTCCTGTCTTTTAATATTATACAATAAGTTTTCATTATCGAAAATAAGAATTAAAAAAAGCGAAGTTTATTCGCTTTCTTTATTGATCTCATTCAGAATCGATTCGATTCTATTTCCTTTTTCCAAAGTATCATCCAGAATAAAGATCAATTCCGGAACTTTTCTTGTTGTAAGTCGTTTCGACAATTCACTGCGGATATGACCCTTAGCTCGATTCAAGGCATTTAACCCGGCATCATTTCTTTCCTTTTTGCCAAGAAATGAAATATAAACCTTGGCATAAGACAGATCATTAGTTACATCCACATCTGTAATCGTTACAAAACCGATTTTAGGATCTTTGACAGAATTCTGAATGATATCTGTCACTTCTTTTAAAATGATGCTGTTCAATCGTTTGATTTTTACTGAACTCATAGAAATCCCTCTATTCGACCGGAACGATCTGTTCAGTATGAGCTTCGATGATATCTCCTTCTTTGATATCATTGAAATTCTCAATTGTCAAACCGCATTCGTAACCGCTGAGCACTTCTTTTGCATCGTTCTGGAAACGCTTCAAGCTGCCTAAATTACCGCTATAAATAACGATTCCTTCACGAATCAGACGAACACCGCAATCACGGATGATCTTTCCATCCGTTACCATACATCCGGCAATCGTTCCGATCTTAGAAACTTTAAATGTCTGGCGAACAACTGCCTGTCCGAGAATGACTTCTTCATAAACCGGCGCAAGCATTCCTTTCATTGCCAATTCCATTTCTTCCACAGCCTTGTAGATGATATTATGCAGCTTGATCTGCACGCCTTCTTCCTCAGCTTTCTTTCTGACATTGGCATCCGGACGAACATTAAATCCGTAAATGACCGCCTTGGATGCAGAAGCAAGCATGATATCGGATTCGCTGATCGCACCGGCAGTGCTGCGGATCACATTAACTCTTACTCCATCAACATCGATTCTTTCAAGGCTGGATTTAACAGCTTCAGCTGATCCCTGAACATCGGCTTTGACAATGACATTGATTTCCTGAAGTCCACCCTCTTCGATCTGCTTGGAAAGATCTTCAAGACTCATCGCACTGGTTGATTTACGCTCTGCTTCAATCTTGCTTTGCGCACGTCGATCGGCAACTTCTCTTGCCTGTCTTTCATTCGCGAAGGCTTTAAAGTTATCTCCGGCAATCGGCACATCGTTCAATCCGATGATTTCAACCGGAGTAGAAGGTTTTGCTTCTTTGATTTCCCGGCCTCTATCATCTGTCATCTTGCGGACACGGCCGAAACAAGCACCGACAACGACCGGATCTCCAGAGCGCAGAGTTCCGTTTTCAACCAACAAGGTTGCAACAGAACCTCTTCCTTTATCCAGCTTTGCTTCAATAACCGTACCGGTAGCTGCATGTTTTGGATTAGCTTTCAATTCAAGAACTTCGGAAACGACTAAGATCGTATCCAGAATATCCTGAACTCCCATACCGGTTTTGGCAGAACATTTCACAAAGATCGTATCTCCGCCCCATTCTTCCGGCATAAGTCCTAAATCAGCCAATTCATTCATGACGCGATCCGGATTGACATCCGGCTTATCCATTTTGTTTAATGCAATAATGATCGGAACTTCTGCTGCTCGGGCATGGTCGATTGCCTCTCTTGTCTGAGGCATGACGCCGTCATCTGCCGCAACCACAATGATGCAGACATCGGTAACTTTTGCTCCACGAGCACGCATGGCAGTAAATGCCTCATGTCCCGGAGTATCCAGGAAAGTCACTTTCTTTCCCTGAACACTGACCTGATAGGCACCGATATGCTGTGTGATTCCTCCAAACTCTCCGGAAACGACATGACTCTTTCGAATCGTATCCAGCAAAGTCGTTTTACCGTGGTCAACATGCCCCATGATCGTAACGATCGGCGGTCTCTCTTCAAGATTGGTATCATCTTCATCGACTTCGGTATCTTCCAAAGAATCTTCATCAACGATCACTTCTTTGGTATATTCAATTCCATATTCCATGCATACCAGTTCGATCAATTCATCTTCCATCGTGCTGTTGATCGTTACCATTTTACCAAGCATAAACAAAAGCTTGATGATATCACTGGCATTTCGATTCATCTTCTGGGCAAGCTCTCCCACAGTGATTCCATCAGAATAAGTGATGGACTTCACTTTTTCTTCTCTTGGCTTAAATGAATTCTGAGGTCTTGAATTTCCTCTTTTATTCTTGTTTTTATTCTTATTATTCTGCTGTTTTGCCATCAAATTACCTCCTTGTTTCTTTTAAGTATCTGTTTTGCAATTCCATCATCAGTAATCGTCACATAGGGCGAATTCGCTTTGCCCAATGCCAATGACAATTCTTCTCTGCTATTTACAAGCACAAGTTCAGTTTTATAAAATGCACATTTATCCCGGATCTTTTTTTTGGCATTCTCACCGCAGTCTTCGGCCAGAATACAGCATTTTGCCTTTTGATTTTGTATTGAATGCAAGGCTCTTTCGCCCGTTTCAATCTTGCGAATACGGGCGGCAAGACCCAAATATCCTCTAATTTTGCTATCCAAGAATAACCTTCTCTATTTCTGCATAAACATCTTCGCTAATTGTGCATTCCAATGACTTATCCAAGCATTTCTTCTTTTTCGCAAGATTCAATGCATCTATACTCTTTTTGAGATATGCTCCTCTTCCGTTTGCTTTTCCGCTAACATCTACTTTAACTTCTCCCTCAGGAGTCTTTACGATTCTCAGCAGTTCTTTTTTCGGCAATTGTTCCTGTGTGGCCACGCATTTTCTCAAAGGTATTTTTTTCATACCATCCCTCCAAACTAATCCTGGTCGTAGTATGAATCGTATTCATCGAAATCGATATCATCTTCGATCCAAGAATTTGCTTCTTCCAATTCCTCATTCAAAGCAATTTCTTCCAATTCCTGTTCAGAATAGATCGGACGCAATTCATAGTCTTTGTCCTTCTTCAAGATCTTATTAGACAAGCGTCTCTCTTCCTCTTTTGCAGCATATTTTTTCTTCTTAGGAGCTTCTTTCTTTTCCTGAGGCTTTGAAGTATCCGCTAATCGTTCAAAGCGAGAAACATACTCAGTAACAGGCTTTCTTTCCTTAACTACAGGCTTAGCCGGCTTCTTAACAGGCACTTCTTCAACGACCTTGTTCTCAGAAACTTCCTCAACCGGTAATTCAACAGGTTCAGAAACAGGTGTCTCTTCAGCGACTTCCTCAATTTCTTCAACAGTATCTGCCACTTCTTCAATCTCTGTCTGATTTTCTGCTTCTTCCTGCATTTTCAATAATATTTCAGCTTCTTTAGCGCGTTTTTCTCTTTCCTGTTCCGCAGCAAATTCAATCATTTTGCTCTTCCAGTCAATTCCGGCTTCTTCAATTTCCGTACGAGTCTTGATATCGATTTTGGTTCCTGTCAGCTTCACTGCCAAACGGGCATTTTTACCTTTTTTACCGATGGCAAGACTTAGCTGATTATCCTCTACGATGACAAGAAGCGTCCGCTTGTCTTCGCCCGGAAGAACAGCCAGGATCTTAGCCGGGGCCAAAGCATTTTTAATCAATTCCTGAGTGTTATCGCTCCACTCAAAGATATCGATCTTTTCTCCTTTGAGTTCTTCAATAACGACCTGTACCCGGCTTCCTCTAGGACCGATGCAGCTTCCGATCGGATCCACATCCGGATTATGAGAATAAACAGCCATTTTTGTACGCTCTCCGGCCTCACGAGCCAAAGCTTTGATTTCAATGATTCCATCATAGATTTCCGGAACTTCACGCTCAAACAAGCGCTTAACAAGTTTTTCAGTCGAACGGGAAACAAGCACCTGTGCCCCCTTCGTTTCCTTATTGACCTGTGTGATCACAACGCGGATATTCTGTCCTTCACGGAGCACTTCTCCCGGGATCTGCTGATTTGCCGGCATCATTGCTACGGTCTTTCCTAAGTTGACCAAAACGAAACGCTCTTCAACCGACTGAACAAATCCATTCACCATTTCATCAAGCTTGTCAATGTATTCATCATAAACAGCCTGTTTCTGCGCTTCACGAACTTTCTGCTTTAAGACATTCTTCGCTAATACTGCAGCATTTCTTCCAAATTCCGCGATATTGACAGGCTCTTCCATCAAATCACCCAACTGGGCATCCGGATTGATCAGCCGCGCCTCATCCAGCGTCATTTCCAATTCATCATCTTCTAATTCCTCTACAACTGTTCGCTGCTGGAAAACTCTTGGCAGACCTTTATCATCGATTTCAACGCGAACCAACAGATCGGCAATATCTTTGTGTTTGCGATATGCCTTGGCCAATGCTTCTTCCAATGCTGCAACAAGGATCTCTTTAGTTATATTTCCATCATCTTCGATCGCACTCATGGCACTCAGAAAATCTTTATCCTTGTTTTCCTGTTTTTTTGATTCTTTTCTCATAACCTTCTCCTTAATTAAAACTTTACCGCTAATCGAATCATTTCGATTTCATCTTCACTTATTGTTATTTTGTGTTTAATGGACTTATCGGCATATTCAACTGTTAATCCAATTTCATTACATTCCAATAAATCACCTGTGAATTCCATCCGATTTTTGAGTGGATGTTTGAGCTTCATGTAGACATGCTTGCCTAATGCATGAGTGATCTCTTCATGATTACGCAATCGGCGCTCCGCTCCGGGACTGCATACTTCCAAAAAATACTCAAATGGAATCATGTCCTCATGCTCATCCAAAAGCAATGAGATTTTTTCAGAAACTTCCTGACAAGTATCGATATCCATCTCACCATCTTCATGCATGATCGCAATCTGTAGGATTTTGGATTTTCCGCTCTTATGCCATCCGCACTCATACAATTCTACTTTGGATTCCATTAAGACCGGCTGAATAAGTTTTGTGATTTCTTCGATTTGATTCATATCTTCTCCTTAATCAACATCAAGGAGTGGTCTTTCAACCACTCCTCGTTTCTATGCATATAATACCACATTTCCAAATAAATACAAGTGTCAAAACAAATTTTTCTTGTATTTTGATTAAGTGAACTATCCTTTTTTACGATGATAAAGATATCCGAATATCGTAGCCCCGGCAAAAAAAGCAGATGCAGCCAAAAACGGAAGCATGGCAGAGACTTCATAAATCATTCCGGCAAATAGAGAGCCCATAACACTTCCCAAATTTTTGGTCGCATTGATCAGTCCGCTTACGATTCCGATCTCGCTGTTATCCCTGTTTTCATAGGACAAGGTTTGAATGATTGGCTGATAAATGGCATTAACTGTGTAGAAGCTTAAATTGAATACGAGGAACAGGACCAGATTTCCGGTCAGCAGGATTCCGGCCGCAGAACTCAGGCAGCACAGCAGCAAGACAACAGCTAAAGACAAACGGATCCGTGTCTTTGAAACGATCCACATGTTGATCGTAAAATTCGCGATCAAACCGACAATGCCGATGATTGCTTTCAGGATACCATTGTAGATCGGTATGAAATTCATCTGATCTTTCAAATAGTAATTAAACGCATTGTCATAACAGGTACTGGCAAAGCTGCTTAATACGACAACTGCAACAAAGATCATCATAGTTGAATTCAACAAAGTTCTGGCATTCATAAAGGATGCAAACGGATTGATTTGAGTAAATAGCTTTCCCTTCTCAATTTCTTTTTTCTTATCCAGACTTTCTTCTGTCGTTAAATAAGAAAGAATTCCAATCAAAATCATGCCACATCCCTGCACGGTAAAGGCAGTCTTAAACGAAATGGATCCCAACACACCGCCAAACAGATATCCAACTGCCAAGAAAACAGATTGAATCGCAATATAAATACTCATTTTCTTCCCGCGTTCCTCAGCACTGCATAAATCGGCAACATAGGCTACCGAAGCAATGCTGGTTCCGGATGAAAATAATCCGGCAAAAGATCTCGACAAGAGCACAGTCAGTTCCGAATAAGAATAACCCAGAGTCAACTGAGCAATTCCATAGCCAAAGCAAGATAGAACCAAAACTTTGACTCTTCCCATCGAGTCACTCATTTCTCCCCAAAACGGTGAAGTCAAAAAGCAAAAAAAACACATCGCCGCATAGGAAGTTCCAAATATCCGGGATGGTAGATTCATCTCTGAGAATAAAGTCGGTGTTACCGGATGATGAATATTCATGAAGATAGCCATTACAGCTGTTATAATTAACATTCTAAAAATTGATTTCTTTTTCATTTCTCTTCTCTCCTCTTGATTTTTTTATCATCTTCGATATAATACAACTTAAAGTTAACTTGAAGTCAAGTAAAAGGAGAAAAAAATGTATACAATAAAAGAAGCAAGTCAAATGTTGAATATTCCTTCCAGCACTTTGCGATACTATGAAGACGAAAAGATCCTGCCCCCGCTCAAGCGTTCCAGCGGAAATCAGCGGTTATTTGATGAAGAAGATATCATGCTACTCAAGGTAGTTCAATGCTTGAAGAAGACAAAAATGCCGATCAATGAAATCAGAGAATTCATCGAATTGTATCAGCAAGGTTCTTCCACGATTCCTCAAAGAAAAGAATTATTCCGCCGACATCGCATCCGGATCAAAGAACAGATCCAGATGCTGGAAGATACCTTGGTCGTACTCGATAGAAAAATGACAACATTAAATCAAAAATAAAAAGCTTCATAGACGTATTAAGTCATGAAGTTTTTTTATTAAATCCTCTTGCAGAATTCAATAATTTCATTCTTTCTTGATTCCACTGCTTCCCTGTATTCGATTGAACATAATCCCAAACTTCCGCAGCATTCGATTTCCAAGTGTCCATAAAAATGTTCAATACTTTCAATGAGTCGATTGCATTCTTTCATGTTTGGTCCCGTTCTTAAGACAACAGCATATCCCTTTTTCCCTTTGCTTAATGAAGCATGCGGTTCATGGGTATTGCACCAGGGCGTACATCGATCAATGAATGATTTAAACTGTCCCGGTATATCAGCCCAATAGGAAGGAGCTACCAGGATGATCCGATCTGCCCATTCAAAGATCTCCATGATTTTTTCCACATCATCACACTGAACACATTTCGCAGTTTGATGACAGATCCTGCATCCTCTGCAAAAATGAAAGTTAAAATCATCAATGCAAATTTTTTCAACATGATATTTTTCTTCTAAACTTTCGGCAATAATCTCTACGATTTTTGCGGTTGCACCCTTTTGAACAGGACTGCAATTCATCACTAAAACATTCATTTCTTATCTCCTCCTATAAAAAAGAAAACAGGCTTACTCCTGTTTCCCTTTTTGTCTATTTAATCCTGAGTTTTCTTTTTGAAAACGCGTTTTTCGCCCTTTTCATTTTTACGGGCTTCTTTTTTAGCCTTCTGTGCTTCATCCCAGCCTTCAGGCTTTTCTAAAAGATCACGTCTTGAAACATTGACTCTGCCTTTTTCATCGATCTCTGTTACGATGACTTTAACGATATCGCCCATCTTGACAACATCTTCCGGCTTTTCAACGCGCTCATAAGCCATCTTGGAAACATGCAATAAGCCATCCGTTCCCGGGAACAATTCGACAAATGCTCCGAATTTTTCCATTCTTACAACTTTAGCATCGTAGATCTCTCCGACTTTTGCCTCACGAACGATGTTTTCGATCATCGCTTTTGCCTTATCAATGCTTTCCTGATCTGTATGATAGATAACAACTCTTCCAAAATCATCGATATCGATCTTGACCTGATTGCATTCATCAATGATCTGATTGATCATCTTTCCGCCTGTTCCGATGACTTCTCTGATCTTGTCTACCGGAATCTGCATGGTTGCCATCTTTGGAGCATATTTACTTACTGTCGAACGCGGTGCATCGATTGCAGTCAGCATATTTTCAAGAATTTCAGCTCTTCCCTTTTTAGCCTGAGCCAAAGCTTCTTCCAAGATTTCTCTCTTGATTCCCTCGATCTTGATATCCATCTGCAAGGCAGTAATTCCTTTTGGTGTTCCTGCCACTTTGAAATCCATATCGCCAAAATGATCCTCCATACCCTGAATATCAGTCAATACAGTATAGTGATCCCCCCAGGTAACAAGTCCCATTGCGACTCCGGATACCGGAGCTTTGATCGGTACACCGGCAGCCATCAAGCTCATCGTACCGGCACAGATACTTGCCTGAGAGCTTGAACCATTTGATTCACAGACTTCTGCAACTGTACGAATGCAGTATGGGAATTCTTCTTCACTCGGCAATACCTGCAACAAGGCTCTTTCGCCCAATGCTCCATGTCCGATCTCACGACGTCCCGGATTTCCCATTCTTCCTGTTTCACCAACTGAATATGGCGGGAAGTTATAATGATGCATAAAGCGCTTTTCTTCAACTTGAGTCAAGTCATCGATGATCTGATTATCACCCAGGGCACCTAATGTCGTAATGGACATAACCTGTGTTTCACCACGGGTAAACATTGCTGAACCATGAACACGAGGAAGCAGATCTACCTGTGAGTTCAAAGGACGAAGTTCATCAACTTTTCTGCCATCCGGTCTAATCTTTTCAACAGAGATCAAACGGCGTACTTCCATCGCAACGATCTCATTGCAATATTCGCGGGCCTGCTTGACTGCTTTATCTTTCGCTTTTTCATTCTCATATTCCTTAGCTTCAAAGCGTGCTGCCATTTCATCTGTGATCTCATCGATCTTACCATATCGTTCCAGCTTTTCATGAATACGAACTGCTTCTTCCAGTCTTTCTTTTGCAACTTCATCGATCTCAGCCTTGATTTCCGGATTAATTTCGTAAAGAACGACTTCCATCTTTTCTTTTCCGGCCTTAGCCATGATTTCTTCTTCAAATGCACAAAGCTTCTTAATTGCTTCATGACCGAACATCAAAGCATCCAGCATGTCTTCTTCAGAAACTTCTTTTGCACCTGCTTCTACCATGTTGATGGCATCTTTTGTACCTGCAACCGTTAGATTGATATCACTCTGTTCCATTTCTTCTACGGATGGGTTGATCTTAAATTCACCGTTGACGCGACCGACGATAACACCTGCGATTGGTCCGTTAAACGGAATATTGGAGATACATAATGCACAGGATGCACCCAGCATTGCAGCCATCTCACTTGAACAATCCGGATCAACAGACCAGACTGTATTGACGACTTGAACCTCATTTCTGAATCCTTCTGCAAAAAGCGGACGGATCGGACGGTCGATCAAGCGAGCTGTCAGAGTAGCATGTTCACTCGGTCTTCCCTCACGGCGCAAAAATCCTCCAGGGATCTTTCCTACTGAATATAATTTTTCCTCATAACTTACCGTTAATGGGAAAAAATCTGTATCCTTTGCGACATTACTTGCACAAGCAGTTGATAAAACAACTGTATCTTCATAGCGTACTACAACGGAGCCTCCTGCCTGTTTGGCAATCTCTCCGGTTTCAACTGTCAGATTTCTTCCATAGAAATCCATACTAAATATTTCTTTAGCCATTAATTCACCTCATTTACAATCATATTAATTTTAGCATACTTTTGAAAAAATAGATATACTATTTTCTAAAGAAAAAGGGAAACCCATCGCAATTGTCTGATTAGTCATATAAAAAAGATGCAACACCATTTTAAGCGCTGCATCCTTTCATTGTTTTTCAAAAACCATCTATATAATTTCTTTGACCCTCACAAATAAGTATTCAATCTTCATTTACTTGATAAAACTTTCTTCACCATAACAACATCTTCTGTTGAATGATCAACGGTAAAACCTGCATTCAAAAACATTTGAACAGAGGGATTATCAGAAGCAATATCATCATAAAGTTCCACACATCCATTTTCCTTAGCGGCTTGACATAGAAGAGATAACCCTCTTTTTCCATAGCCTTTGCTGCGATATTTCGAATATATGATAATACTTGCAAGATAAATATGCTTAACTGAGTCAAGATGATATGCGATCTCTCCGACAAATTCGTTGCTTTCTTCATCCAGAAGATAACAATAGTATCTCTCATTTCCATCACACCGCAGAATCCACCTATCGTACCAGTCATTCCAAACACTTTTTGGGAATGGAAGGATCCCACCCCATGCAACATTGTAGGACATCGTATCCGGATCACTCAGCATCTTTTCTCGAAACCATAAATCTTTCAGTTTTGGTTTATAAGAAACAAGCATACCTTCTCCTCTTATCAAATTGCAATGTTATTGATTCGCTTTTCATTCAAATATTGCCGATCCCCCTCAGCATTAAAGTTTCCCTACATATTACGCTTGATAATCAACGAACAGATCTCTCCTGCCAGTTTTGGATCTTCATTACAAACGATATATTTGTAATTACCGATCAGATTCATTTCCTTTTCGGCCTTGCTTAAACGGCGCTGAACGATTTCTTCAGGCTCGGTCTTTCTTCCGCGTATTCTTCTTTCCAATTCTTCCATTGAAGGTGGTACAATGAATATCGTAACGGCGTCAGGACATTTCTCACAGACTTGCTTGCACCCTTCTACTTCGATCTCAAGCAGGACATTTTTTCCTTCATTGCGAAGTTTTTCGACTCCTGATAAAGGTGTTCCGTAAAAATTGCCGACAAATTCTGCATATTCAAGCAGTTCGCCATTCTCGATTGCCTGAGCAAAGCGTTCACGATCCACAAAATAATAATTTACGCCATCCACTTCTCCCGGTCTTTGAGTACGGGTCGTCATTGAAACAGAATAACTTAAATTCAATTTTGGATCTTGAATAAATTCTTTCAATACTGTACCTTTTCCAACTCCGCTGGGACCGCTCAAAACAATCAATAAGCCCTTTTTCATGTCAACTTCCTCCGTTTTTACTATAATACATTTAATGAAAGAACTTGTCAATTATGATATAATGGAAATCGAGGTGATTTTTATGGCATTGGATGGTATTCTACTGAATAAGATCGTACATGAAATGCAAGATTATATTCCTGCTAAAATCAATAAAATATATCCGGTTTCCAATACCGAGATCCTTTTCCAATTGCGATCTCAAGGAAAGAAGCAGAATCTCATGATCTCATGTCATTCTTTATATAATCGCTTGAATATGACAAACAGAAGTTATCCCACCCCGGAAGATCCCGGGCATTTCATCATGCTGTTAAGAAAACATCTTGAAGGCGGAATCATTACCGAACTGATGCAGGGAGGCTTAGACCGCTACTGTGTCATGAATGTCCATCTGCGCAATGAGATCGGGGATAAAGTCTTCCGCAAAGTTTATATTGAATTGATGGGCAAATATGCCAATGTGATTCTTGTGGATGAACACAACAAGATCTTGGATGCACTCAAAAGGATCCCTCCTTTTGAAAACAGTCGAAGAACGATCTTAAGCGGAGCTGAATTCAAATTGGCAGAAGTCCAAGATGGCAAAAAGAACCCTTTTGAACACGACGAATTCGATCCCGACCTTCCTCTTCATCAGCAATTTGAAGGCTTTTCTCCACTTCTTTCCAAAGAAGTCGAATATCGTATGAAACATGGTCAGACATTCTCTGAGATCATGAAAGAAATTCACGATTCTTCAAAGCTTTATCTTTGCAATGTCAATCAGGAAGTTCAATATCACTGCATCCCCCTTCTTCAATTTGAAACAAGCTATAAAGAATATGGCATTCATGAAGGGCTGGATATCCTTTATTATCACAAAGAAGAAAAAGATCGGATCAAGCAGCAGACCGGCGATCTCTTTAAATTTGTACGCAAGCAACTCAAGCATAACAGAAATAAGATCGTCAAATTAAATGATGCACTGGAAGAAGCATTGGATTGTGAGAAATGGCGGGAATACGGAGATCTGCTTTATGCATATAGTGTTAAAATCGAAAAAGGAATGAAGGAAATTACCTGTATGTCCTTTGACGGTGAAAAAGAAGTCCTGATTCCACTTGATCCAAAGCTGGATGGCAAGCAAAATGCCAAGAAATGTTTCCAAAAATACAACAAAGGAAAAAAAGGACAGGAATACATTCTGGAACAAATCGATCTCTGTCAAAAGGAAATCAATTACTTTGAAGCAATCGAGCAGCAGCTTGAATTAGCTGATTTTACGGATGCCAAAGAAATCCGCGAAGAATTAGTCTCCAACGGATATATGAAACCTCAGTATTCTAAGATCCGGAGAAAGAAAAAACCGGATGCGATCAAGATCAATTCAATCACATTAGATAATGGTTGCACTGTTATATGGGGGAAAAATAATCTCCAAAATGATCAGGTCACATTCAAGCTC
>CAZUVT010000039.1:0-15551 GCA_964623925.1 uncultured Erysipelotrichaceae bacterium | reverse complement strand
ACACATTTTTTGTGTCTACTTTTATCTTACAACTTCATTAAAGGGATTACAGCTTTTTTATTTGTGTAGGATTATGTGTTAGAATTAAATAGTGTATAAAATCATTCAATTTATTCTAAAAAATATATAACATCTATAAATAGCCGGGATTCGGAACTTGAATATGGATTACAATTTGTTGATAATATATGTAGCATACTTCGGTTTTACAAGTCTAATCGATACAATCAATTTTATTCTTTGATTGAAGAACATGTCATTGAAGTTTGATCATGTTTGACAGAAAGACAATTTAATGGTATATTCTAGGTAGAAAAGAGTAAGCTCTTTATAGGTATGGTTTTCTGGCCGCTTGAGGCTGGATGTGCAGATTGATGCAGGGCCATACTTTTTATCTAAAATCCGTGCATGAACTGCTTTTATATGATAAAATTTAAGATAATGAAAAGTTTCATGTATCAAACTTAAATAGGAGGAAAAATATGAGAATGAATTTTGGTGCAAAACCTTATTTAGTACCAATGCCGGTATTGATGATTGGAACCTATGATGAAAACGGAGTTCCGAATGTCATGAATGCTGCCTGGGGATGTGTTACGGATTATAAGGAAATCACGATCAGTCTCGGTGCTCATAAAACGACGGATAATATTTTGTTGAATAAGGAATTTACCGTCAGCATGGCAACAGAAGATACCCTTGCAGCCTGTGATTATGTGGGAATCGAAAGTGGAACAAAAGTGGCAAATAAATTTGAAAAAGCCGGATTTCATGCGCTTAAAAGCGAATTTGTGAATGCTCCGGTCATTGCTGAACTTCCGCTGACATTGGAATGCCGTATGAAAAGATATGAGGAAGAGATCCTAGTCGCAGAAATCGTCAATGTCAGTGCTGATGATAGCATTTTGACAGAGGGTAAGATCGACCTTTTAAAGCTGAAACCGATTACCTTTGATCCAACATCGAATGCCTATTTCAGTTTAGGAAATCGTGTTGGAAATGCATTTGAGGATGGTTTGAAATTAAGGTAGTTAATCAAAAAGGACAAGATATCTGAGGTGTCTTGTTTTTTTGAATAAAGAGTTTTGGAAAGGATTCAAACAGGAAAAAAAATAAGGAGCGGATGGTTGATGAGAGATTTGACTCGGTATTTTAAAAATAGGACGATTGATTCTGTAAAACTGATAGAATACGGTTTTGTGAAAAAGGAAAACAGTTATATTTATGAAAAAGAATTTTTTAATAATCAATTTAACTTGATCGTGGAAATAACGGAAGAGAGGAAACGATCGAAGATAATCGATTTATGTTGGAATGAAGAGTATACTTTGGTGGATGTGAAAAATATTTCCGGGGATTTCATCGGAAAAATCAAAGAAGAATATGATGATTTATTACATGATCTTGTTGAAAACTGCACGATTTCTGAAGTGTTTAAGAATAAGCAAACAAAAGAAGTCATTCAATATATTCGCGAAAAGTATTGCGATGAGCTTGAATTCTTATGGGAAAAGTTCACGAATAATGCGGTATGGAGAAACAAAGTTAATAATAAATGGTATGGTATCGTATTAGTCATTCCGGAAAGTAAATTGGGTATCGATTCAAATAGAGAGGTTGAGATTCTTGATTTGAGATATCAGAAAGAACTCATTGAGAATATCATTGATCATGAACGGATATTTGCGGGATATCACATGAATAAAAAAAGCTGGATCACAATAAGATTGGATGGAAGTGTAAAAATAGAAGACATTTATCAGCTGATTGATAATAGCTATGAATGTTCCTTGAAAAAATAAACGTATTTGCATTTTCTTTGTATAACTTTCTTGATCACCCGAATACTAATTGCGGTGATAAAATGAAAAAAATTGGAATCCTATTATTAGTTGTATTGTGTAGCGGCTGCTCATGGCGGCAAATGGAAGAGATAAGGCCTGTCGGCAAATTTATAGAAGAAAAAGCCAATCATTTTTATGAAGTGGAAGATGAGGATGAATTAGCTCTTCTTGTATTGAAAAATTTTGACGGTGAAGATCTGCAGATCTGTTACCATAGTCGAACAGAGATTTATCCCTATAAGCTTTATTTAAAAATCAAGGCAGTCTTGCCGGTAAAATTTGAAATGGAAACAGGCAAGATCCAAACCACCTTGGCAAATGAAGTGATCGAAAGTCAGGACTGCATCGTTATTCATCCTTTGGAATCTTATGAAGAAGTAAATAAATATGTGCGAGAGTGGGCTAATGAAATCAAAAACAGTCATGATCTGAAAGAGGTGGCCGGACAGATTCACGATTTGATCGTATCGAATACAAACTATAATAAGGAAAATTCTACGGCGTTTTGTGCCAGCGGCGTATTTCGCGACCATGAAGCGGTATGCGAAGGATATAGTCTTGCCTTTAATGATTTAGCTAAAAGCGTTCATATCCCATCTCTTATGGTCAGTTCTAATCGTATCAATCATGCGTGGAATATGGTTTATATTAATGGCGAGTGGTGGTTTATTGATTGCACATGGGATGATCCAATCAATGGGGATGGAAGGATCTACAGAGATTATTTTTTGATGAGTTCAGAAGATATCATGGAAAATGATCGATATCAATTTGATGAAAATAGTGAGAAAACATTGAGTTTAGAAGAGTATCAACAATTTGCGGAAAAATTTCTTCTTTTTTTTGAATGATGCAAGTCATCATTTTTTCTTTTATCAGGGCATAAACTACCAATACGCGAGGAGGATACCATGATAAAAGCTGTGAATGAATTTGTGGTCTTACAGAGAATCGATCAGAAAACAAGTGAAGGAGGGATCTATCTTTCTCAAAAGCAGAAAGAAGAGATCATGCTGGGAAAAGTCTTATCGATTCGCGACGAAGATGAAATCAAAGAAGGAATGATCGTTGGTTATGATCCATATGATGCTTTGAAGTTCTCAGGATCGGAAGAAGTGATCCTGGTTCATAAAGATAAAGTCTTGTTTATTTGGGAGGGGAAATAATGAGTAAGGAAGTCTTATTTTCAAAAGAAGCACGCGAAAGAATGTTGAGAGGCATGGATGTTTTAAATGAAGCGGTGAGCTGTACTTTAGGGCCAAAGGGTCGTAATGTCGTATTTGATAAAGACTTTCAAGATCCAATCATCACCAATGACGGAGTCACGATTGCGAAAGAAATAGAATGTGAAGATCCATTTGAAAATATGGGAGTGCGGTTGCTTCGTCAGGTTGCCGGCAAGACGAATGATGATGCCGGAGATGGAACGACGACGGCAACCCTGTTAGCCTGCACCATGATTCATTCGGCAATTGAAGCAGTGGATAGAGGTATGAATCCAATCCTGCTCAGAAAAGGAATGAATCTGGCTCAAGAGGAAGTGACAAGGCAGCTGAAGGAAATGGCAACAGAAGTCAAAGACCTTCAGGAGATTGCCCATGTAGCCACCATTTCATCTCAGGATGAAAAGATCGGAGAATTGATTGCTTCTGCGATGGATCGTTGCGGAAAAGACTGCATCATCACCGTTGAGGAATCAAAGTCTTTTCATACTACGTTGGAAATCGAAGAAGGCTTGCAGATCGAAAGAGGTTATGTTTCTCCGTTTATGGTTCCTGATCAGACGAAGACTGAAATTGAATTAATGAATCCCTTGGTTTTGATTACGGATTACAAGATCAATACGATCCATGAACTCATTCCGATTCTTGAAAAAGTAATGCAGACATCACGCCCGCTTCTGATCATTGCCGATGATTTTGATAATGAAGTGATTGCAACTTTGATTTTGAATCGATTAAAAGGTGCAGTGATGACGGTTGGAATCAGAACTCCGGGATTTCAAGATCAGGCTAAAGATCTGCTGCAGGATATTGCGGTTGCCACCGGGGGAAGATTTTTCTGCCAGGAGACAAAAGATTCCTTGAAGAATGCAATGTTGTCTGATTTGGGAGAAGCTGAAAAAATCATTGTGAAAAAAGAAGAAACGATCATTGTAAAAGGCAAGGGGGAGAAAGATCAGGTTGATGAAAGGGTCAAAATGATTGAAAGATCTCTTGCGGACATGAATTATGATTTTGAAAAAGAAACTGCACAAAAGCGATTGGCGAAATTAAAAAATGGAATTGCGGTGATCAAAGCCGGAGCATCAACTCAGACAGAGATGTTAGAGAAGAAATTCCGGATCGAAGATGCGATTCATGCTACAAAAGCTGCCTTGGAAGAAGGAATCATACCCGGTGGCGGCTTTGCGCTGGCTAAAATTGCCGCAAAAGGAATCCAGGGAATTCTTTTTGGCAGCGAGGATGAGAAAAAAGGTGCACTTCTTGTGATCGATGCCTTGTTTAGACCGCTTTATCAGATTGCAGAAAATGCCGGAATGGATGGCAGGGAAATCGTTCGGATGCAAAATCAGATGGCTGAAGGAATCGGATTTGATGCCATGGATGGTACATGGAAGAATTTGATGAATCATGGAATACTGGATCCTGTAAAGGTTACACGTTTGGCGTTATGCAACGCAGTTTCAATTGCCGGATTATTCATTACGACCCAAGCTGCAATTGCACTCAAAAATGATGAATCGAAAATCGTTCAGCTGCCGCAAAATGGGTATTAGTCTAAAATAGATAGGGAAAGAATTGTTTAATCGATCCATGGTTGTTCATACTAAGAATGCTGAATTGTTCAAAGGAAGGTGATCGTGTGCGTAATCAACAATTTGCATATCTTGCCAAAAAGGCATTATCTTTTGCGGAAGAAGCGGCGAAAGAGATGAAAAACTCATTTATTGGTACCGAACATCTTCTACTTGGAATCTTAAAAATAAAAGAATCTTCCTTGTGTCGATTATTGAAAGACAGTGATGTGACTTATGGAAAGATTCATGAAGATATCATTGTTTTATTTGGATTTTGTGATGAGAAAAGCAATGTGCCTCAATATACCCGGACGATGGAGGAAATATTAGAGGCGAGTATGATCGATATGAAAATGCGGGGGAAGCAGGCGGTGGATCTGGATACACTGACGATCTGTCTGCTTCAGGCACAAAATAATGTGGCGGCGGAGCTTTTGAGAAGGTATGATCTTGATATTCAGAAATTGATCGATCAGATCAAGATGGCAGATGTTTCATCCCTCAATAAGATACAGGAATTGACAAATTTGAATGAGAAAATGAAAAAGAGTACCGCTTCATTGATCCTGCGGGATAAGCAGATTGAAATGATCATGCAGATCTTATGCCGGAAAGAAAAAGGAAATCCGCTTCTTTTAGGAGATCCGGGAGTAGGGAAGACAGCCATTGTTGAAGAACTGGCAAAGCGGATCGCATTAGGGAAAGTACCGGCTAGTCTCAAAGATAATCTTATTTTTGAACTGAATCTGAATGGTCTTGTCGCCGGAACCAAGTATCGCGGAGAATTTGAAGAGAAAATTCAGAAAATCATTGCTGCTTTGTATCAGTTTCCGCAAGTCATTCTTTTTATCGATGAGATCCATCAGATCGTGGGAGCCGGTAAGGCCGAAGGATCGATTGATGTTGCCGGAGTTTTAAAGACACATCTTGCCCGGGGAAAGATCCGCTGTATCGGATCCACCACCTATGATGAATATGTGCAGTACATTGAAAAAGACCGGGCTTTACAAAGACGTTTTCAAACGATCATGATCGAAGAGCCGAATAGGAAAGAAGCTGCAATGATGGTGAAATGCCGTCTTCCGGAATACCGCCAGTTTCATCATGTGGAATTCAGTGATGATCTTGTTGAGGATCTGATTCAAAAAAGTGAATATTATCTTCCGGAAAGAAAGCTTCCGGATAAGGCCATTGATATTGTGGATCTATGCTGTGCCAATGCCAAAATGGAACAGCGAAATAAAGTGAATCAGACAGATATTTTGAAAACGATCGAGAATATGACTTGCATACCGATTCTGGATCAGAGCCGCTCCCGCAATTTAAAGGAAGAATTGAGTCAATGCATATTGAATCGCGAGACATTGAATAAGCTGGAAAAGGGATTGCAATGGCTGGATCTTCAGATCCTTGATGATCGTCCTTTAGCTGTCTGGCTGTTTAAAGGAAATAATGCAGAATTGAAAAAAGAAGTCGTGAAATTAATCAGTCGTTCTTATTTTATTCAAAGTGATCGATGTTCATGGATCGATATCCGCGAATTAAAAGGAAATCTTGTTGGAAATTTGAATCTGGTTCAGGAATCGGGAATTTCCTGGATGAAAAAGATCAAGCGGTATCCTTATTCGATCTTATGTTTTGAACATTTCGAAGAAGCGGGGAAAGAGAGCGTAGACTTTATTAAAAAAATATTGCATCAGGGAAAGATTGAAATGCAGAATGGCATGTCAATCGACTTCAGACATACTTTGATCATCCTGCTTGATGAATCTAAAAAACATGAAGCAATCGGATTTAACGGACATCTTTCTTATTCAAATGCACTGGAAGAGAATGTCGATGAAGTCTTTGAATTCGATAATGAGAATGAAACACAGCGCTATCGGCAAATCAAACAGCGCGTCGATTTTTACAAAAGTCAGCTGAGAGATAATCGGTTGGAGCTGGATGCAAAAGATTTTATTGATGTGAATGAGAATGAATTAGATAAAAAAATAAAAGAAAAGATTACGAAATTGTTAATAAAATCCTCATAATGTGCTAGAATTAATATCACAAATGAGGGAGAATCATATGAATTATACAGCTCTGGTATTAGCCGCAGGTCAAGGAACAAGAATGAATCTGGGATACAATAAAATGCTTTATGAAATTGAAGAAGGAAAAACGATATTAGATAAAACACTTGAAATATTCCACAATGATGAACGTTGCAAGCAGATCGTATTGGTCATGAATCAAGACGATGTGACAGAATATGCAAAAAAAATCAAGTGGTCTCAGTCGGTGATGATCATACGCGGAGGAAAGACAAGACAGGAAAGTGTCTTGAATGGGTTAAAAGGTGTTCAGGAAGAGGTTGTGCTCATTCATGATGGGGCACGCTGTTATTTGAGCCAAAAAAGCATTGATGATTGTTTAGACGCTTTGAAAGAAACGGATGCCTGTTTACTGATGGTTCCATGCAAAGATACGATCAAGGAAGTAAAAGAGGGAATGGTGGCGAAAACATTAGATCGTTCTCTTCTTTATCAGGCCCAGACTCCGCAGGCATTTAAAACGGATTTGGTTTTTGAGTGTTACAATAAGGCAGAGGAAGATGGATTTGAGGCAACAGATGATGCTCAGATCGTAGAAAAGTACAGTGATGTGAAGATTGCGGCGATCATGGGAGATTATCGCAATATTAAAGTCACGACACTTGATGATATTAAATAAGGCGGTAGAACAAATATTTTTGGGTTATAAGATGATCATGGAACGATGGTGATCGATCCGACCAATAATGAGGAATCTTTGAGACAGATTTGTCTGAATGAAGATTTCTTTTTTTTGAGAATTTTTTTTATTCCCGAATTTTGAAAATGAAGTATGATTTTAAAATAAAATAGTGAATAATAGAGTCGGGGAAGAAAGGAGGATCAACATGCAGTGTCCCCGTTGTCTGAATCGTGACCCACGATTTTTTTATCAAGGGTCAAAAGGCTGGTATTGTCGAAAATGTGTACAATTCAAGCGGATCTGCATCGAGGAAGAAAGAAGGCAAAAGGAAGATATTTTGATCAGGGCGGATAGCAGGATATACTTGAAATATCCACTGACAAAAGCACAAAAGGAGATCTCCGAACAATGTGTTCGAGAAATTGATCATACGAATATTTTAATCAATGCAGTAACCGGTGCCGGAAAAACAGAGATGGTCATCGGTGTGATTCAAAAAATGCTGAAAGAAAATAGGCGATGCTGCTTTGCGATTGCCAGAAGACAAGTCGTTTTGCAGATAAGAGATCGTTTGTCTCAGATCTTTCCATTTGCCAAAGTCACGGCGGTATGTGAGGGATATACAGAAGATCTTGATGGAGATATCTTAGTTGTGACGACTCATCAGCTCTATCGTTTTTATCAGGAATTCGATGTCTTGATTTTAGATGAACCGGATGCATTTCCATTCAAAGGAAATGAAACTTTGCATGGCATTGCGAAAACTTCCTGCAAAGGACACATTCTTTATTTAACGGCAACTCCGGATCCAAAAATCATGAAAGAAGTGAAGAACGGAAAATGCAAGGAACTCAAGTTATTGAAAAGACCGCATGGGCATGATCTTCTGATTCCAAAAGTATGGATCGCTCCTAAGATCGTGCTGTGGATGATTTTGATCGGATGGCTTTTGAAAAAAAGCAGGGAAAAGATTCAGGTGATCTTATTTGTTCCTACGATCAAAAAGATGAAAAGCACTTATTTCTTTCTGCATAAGATCTTGAAATGCCGTATGCTCTGTTCAAAAAGTGAAAATAAAGAAGAGGTTCTGAATCAATTCATAAATCAAGAAGCGGAGCTATGCATTGCAACGACGATTTTAGAAAGAGGCATTACGATCGAAGGAGTGGATGTGGCTGTTTTGGATGCGGATGATCCTGTTTTTGATGAAGCCGCCTTGGTTCAAATGATTGGGCGTGTCGGCAGAAGCTTTCATCATCCTGATGGAGAAGGACTCTTTTTATGCACAAGAAAAAGCAGAAATGTGCAAAACTGCATAAAAAGATTAAAGGAGGCGAATCATGCATAATGAAATCTGTCTGCTTTGTCAAATGCCCAGAGAAAAAAATTCTTCATTATGGAATGTTTTGGTTTCTTTTGATCCGCTTTGTGAGAAATGCCGTCATGATTTAAAGCGAGTCAAGAAGAGCAGACAGCTCAGGGATCTTCCGCTTACGGTATTGTATGATTATAATGAGGCTTTTCAAAAATGTATTATTCAATATAAAGAATGCTATGATGAAGCGCTGGCTCCGATCTTCTTATACGATTTCAAAGCAAAGCTGAAAAGAAAATACAAAAACTGTGTCTTGATTCCGATGCCCTCTTCAAAACAGCGAAAGAATGAAAGGGGATTTGATCATGTAGAAAAGATGTTTGAATGTCTGAATCTTCCAATTATACATTGCTTGTACAAAAAAGGTGATTACGATCAAAAGAGCCGGAAAAAACAGGAACGCTCCCAAATTCAGGATATTCTGTGCTTGGATGAAAGCAGTCAGCTGCCCAATAAGAAGATCATTTTGGTTGATGATATTTGTACAAGTGGAAGCACTTTGCTTGCGGCATACAGACTGATCAAAAAAGAAGGTCGAAAAGTAGAAGCCTGTGTTGTGGCATCAGTTGCAGAAAATGTCGGAAAAAGACGATGAAAAAAGTTTGAGAAACTGAGACTAAGAAACTATACTTAGTTTACAGGGTTTGAAAGGAGGTTTTTTATGCAAGGAAAAGTTAAATGGTTCTCCGCGGAAAAGGGTTATGGCTTTATTTCAAAAGAAGATGGATCTGATGTATTTGTACATTATTCCCAGATCGTAAGCCGTGGTTACAAGACTTTGGAAGAGGGGCAGCTTGTTGAATTCGATGTGGTGAATGTCCAGGATAAGCAGCAAGCCAGAAATGTTGTGAAGATATAGTTTATAGTTTGCTTTTTTGATGAAAGTAGCGTATAATGACAGCAGTATAACTTTCGGGTTATATTAAAGAAAGGTATAGGATTAAATGATGCAAGGAAAAGTCAAGATGTTTAACAAGGAGAAGGGTTACGGATTTATCAAATTAGAAGATGGCCGTGATGTTTTCTTCCACTATTCACAATTAGTTATGGAAGGTTTTAAAACGATTGATGAAGCTGCTGAAGTAGAATTCGACTTAGTTGAAGGTGATCGCGGACTTCAGGCTCACAATATCAAAAAAATCTAATCGATTTATATTTGTGATGAAACAAGGGAGCGCGCTCCCTTTTTTATTGCGTTTTTACTTGTTTTGAGATATGATATAATCACTTTAAATATGTTTAGGAGGACTTATGGCAAGTTTAATCGATAAATTATTCAATGTAGAAAAAAAGATGTTAAAAGAGCTCGAAAAGAAGGCAAAACAGATTGAATCCTATGCCGATGAAATGGCGGCTAAGACTGATGAAGAACTGAAAAATAAAACCAGTGAGTTTAAGGAAAGACTTGCGAATGGCGAGACTTTGGATGATATCATGAGCGAGGCTTATGCGGTCGTTCGTGAAGCAGCGAAGCGTGTTATCGGTGAATATCCTTATCATGTGCAGTTGATGGGAGCGATCGTCATGCATGGCGGCGATATTGCCGAGATGAAAACAGGTGAAGGAAAAACATTGACCTCTGTTCTTCCTGTTTATTTGAATGCACTTGAAGGAAAAGGTGTTCATGTCATTACTGTCAACGAATATCTGGCAGAAAGAGATGCAGCCTGGATGGGACAGATCCATCGTTTCCTTGGCTTGACAGTCGGTTTAAATAAAAGAGCTTTGTCGCCACAAGAGAAGAGAAAAGCGTATGAATGCGATATTACATATACGACCAGTTCGGAGTCAGGTTTTGACTATTTAAGAGATAATATGGTAACAAAGGTTCAGGACCGTGTTCTTCGTCCTTTGAATTTTGCCTTGGTGGACGAGGTCGACTCGATCTTGATCGATGAATCCAGAACTCCTTTGATCATTTCCGGCGGACAGCGTCAGACTGCCAACTTATATCTTGCGACAGATAAATTTGTAAAGAGATTAACTGAAGGAGAAGACTATGAAATCGATATCAAATCGAAGACGGTTCAGTTAAGCGAGAGCGGTGTAAGTAAAGCAGAACGTCAGTTTAAAGTCAAGAATCTGTATGATTTGGAAAATACACAGTTGGTTCACCACTTGCAGATGGCGCTTCGTGCCAACTATATCATGACAAGGGATGTCGAGTACGTTGTAGATCAGGATGAAATCGTCATCGTCGATGAATTTACCGGTCGTTTGATGAAAGGCCGTGCTTATTCTGATGGTCTTCATCAGGCAATTGAAGCCAAAGAAGGGGTGCCGATCAAACAGGAAACAGTCACAATGGCTACGATTACTTATCAGAATTTCTTCCGCTTATATGCGAAGCTGGCCGGTATGACCGGTACGGCAAAGACCGAAGAAGAAGAATTCTTATCGATCTATAACATGCGCGTGGTGGAAATCCCAACAAACAAGCCGATTGCGCGAATTGATTATCCGGATGCCATTTATGGTACTAAGAAAGCTAAATTTGAAGCCCTGGTAGAGGAGATCGTAAGATGTCATGAAAAAGGACAGCCGGTCTTAGTCGGTACGATTGCCGTTGAAACTTCCGAATACGTAAGTAAAATGTTGCAATCACGCAAGATCAGGCATGAAGTATTGAATGCGAAAAAGCATGATCGTGAAGCTGAGATCATTAAAAATGCCGGTGTCAAAGGCGCCGTCACGATTGCGACGAATATGGCCGGACGTGGTACGGATATCAAGCTCGGCGAAGGGGTCCGGGAACTGGGCGGTTTAGCTGTACTGGGATCAGAAAGACATGAATCGCGCCGTATTGATAATCAGCTTAGAGGACGAAGCGGAAGACAGGGAGATCCGGGATATTCAAGATTTTTTGTTTCGGTCCAGGATGAACTGATGGTTCGCTTTGGATCGGAGCGTATGGAAGGCTTGTTCTCGCAGCTTGGGGATCAGGCAATTGAATCCAAAATGGTCACGAAGTCCATTACCAGTGCTCAAAAACGAGTGGAGGGTGTGAACTTTGATGTCCGTAAGACTTTATTGGAATATGATGATGTATTGCGTCAGCAACGTGAAATCATTTATGAACAGCGCAATTTCATTCTGGAAAATGAAAATGTGCATAATATTGTTAAGGATATGTTTGATCGAGTGATTGCCAATCTGGTGCTGCCTCATGTGGATAAGAGTCAGAAAGAGCCTGTAATCAGTTATGAAGAAATCGTTAAGGCATTCGAGATGATGGGATTCAATGATATTGCAGTTGAGGATCTTCAGGATAAGGGAGAAGCTGAGGTCATCGAGATGTGTCAGGATTGTGCATGGGCAAGCTATGAAAAGAAGATCGAACCGATCAAAAATCAGGTTTTGCCGATTGAGAAGACAGTTGTATTAAAGATCATTGACCAGGCATGGATCAATCACATCGATATGATGAGTAAGCTGAAAGATGGTATTCATTTGCGTTCTTATGCTCAGAATAATCCGCTACAGGCTTATGTAGAGGAAGGATATCAGATGTTTGAAGATATGATGGCGCGCATATCAAAAGATGTTGCCACATTCTGTCTGCGTGTTCAGGTTACAGTAAAGGAGAAAAAGTAATGGAACTTTACGAGATTAAGCAGAGCCTAGCCACTTCAAGCTTGAAGTTAAAGCAGCTGGGCGACTCTCTTTGACTTAGCAGCCAAACAGAAAAAAGTCGATGAAGCTCAGCAGATGATGAATGAGCCGGATTTTTGGGATGATCAAAAAAAGGCTCAGAGAATCATTCAAGAGTGCAATGCGACTAAAGATCTGATCGAACGCTACACGAAACTGACTGAATCATTTGAATCATTAAATGAGACGGCAGATTTGATGAAAGAGGCTTTTGATGAAGAGCTGATGATGATTCTGGAAGAGGAATTCGCCGAAACGATGAAGAGTTTTGAAGAATTTGAAGTCTTGGTTTTGCTGAGTGAGCCTTATGATCGAAATAATGCGATTTTGGAGCTTCATCCGGGAGCCGGAGGAACAGAGAGCCAGGACTGGGCGCAGATGCTTTATCGTATGTATTGTCGATGGGCAGAGAAAAAAGGATATAAAGTCAACGTACTTGATTATCTGTATGGTGATGGAGCCGGCATCAAGTCTGTTTCGATCCTGATTGAGGGATATATGGCTTATGGGTATCTTAAAGCTGAAAAAGGAGTTCATCGCTTGGTAAGGATCTCTCCTTTTGATTCATCCGGAAGAAGGCATACTTCTTTTGCGAGCTGTGATATCATGCCGCAGTTTAACAATGATGTTGAAATTGTGATTGAGGAAAAAGATTTATTGATTGAAACGCATCGCGCTTCCGGAGCAGGAGGCCAGCATGTCAATAAAACAGATTCAGCTGTTCGAATCACGCATCTTCCAACCGGAATCGTAACGAATTGTCAAACCGAGCGCTCTCAGATCCAAAACAGAGAAAATGCTTTGAATATGCTGAAATCAAAGCTGTATCAAAGGATGATCGAAGAACAGCAGAAAGAGCTTGCGGCAATCAAGGGAGAGCAGAAACTGATTGAATGGGGATCTCAGATCCGTTCTTATGTTTTCTGCCCGTATACCCTGGTTAAAGATCATCGTACCGGATATGAGCAGGGCAACATCAGTGCTGTCATGGATGGAGATCTGGATGGATTTATTGATGCCTATCTGAAATCGCAGGTTCAGTAACAAGTCATTCATAAAGGAAATAACAGTATCACCCGTTATTTCTTTTTTTTGTGATAGAAACGAATGATCTGAAATCTGATCTAAACTAAAAGATTTGAATCATTTATCTTTATCTTTTGATTGAGATGAGTTACAATACAATGGACAGAAAAGAGGAATTGAGTATGACAATTAAAGAAAGAATAGAAAATTATAAGGATGAGATGCTGAAGAATCTTGCCGATTTAGTCAGTTATGATTCCAAAGAAGATCTAAGTGATCCTGCTTATCCATTTGGAAAAACCAATGCGGATTGTTTGAACAGAGCATTGGAAATCTGTGAGAGCTACGGATTTAAGACAAAGAACTTAGATAACTACTGTGGATATGCTGAAATCGGCGAAGGGGATCAGGTCATCGGTGTCTTGGCGCATTTAGATATCGTTCCGGCAGGAGAGGGTTGGGTTACAGATCCTTTTAAAATGGTAATCGAAGGAGATCATGCAATCGGAAGAGGAACAAGCGATGATAAAGGACCTGCCTGTGCAAGCATGATCGCTATGAAGATCTTAAAAGATATGGATGTTCCGCTAAACAAGAGAGTTCGTTTGATTTTCGGATTAAATGAAGAAACCGGTTCAAAGTGTTTGGCTCATTATGTTGCGAAAGAAGGACACATGGATATGGGATTTACACCGGATGGCGCATTCCCGGGAGTTCATGGTGAAAAGGGATTGATGGGAGCTCATTATGAAAGCACCAGCGATAAGATCCTATCCATTAACGGTGGTGTGGCAAAGAATGTAGTCTGTGCCCGATGTGCAACTGAATTTGTTTTGGATGATATCCATGTTGAAGCATTATTGGATTATTTTAAACAAAATAATATTGAGGCAGAATTCACATGTGAAGGAAATATCGGTAAATTGGATGTCAAAGGAAAAGCGGCTCATGGCGGCGGACCGGCAAATGGAGTCAATGCAGCAGCTCATACTCTGAAAGCGTTAGAAGTTGCAGGAATGAAAGACAAGTTTGTTGATTTCTATAATAAGCATATCGGCTTCCATTTTGCAGGAGAAGGATTGGGATGCTTCCTGGAAGATCAATATGGTGCAACGACATGCTGCAATGGTATGATCAAAACTGAAAATGGATTGATCAGCGGTACGCTTGATATCCGTTTCCCGGTTACATTTAAAGGAAATGATGTTGTCTCTTTAATTGAAAAAACACCGATGGAAAATGGTAAGGTAGTTATCGACACAGTGACTGAACCTTTATATTTCCCGCTTGAGTCACCTCTTGTTACCAAGTTATGGAAAGCTTATCAGAAAGTGACCGGAGATATGGAAACAAAACCGTTTACAATGGGTGGAGGAACTTACGCAAAGGGAATTCATAATTGTATTGCCTTTGGCGGAGGATTCCCGAACAGAGAAAACACGCATGCCCATGATTGCAACGAATTTACTTCCATTTCTGCTTTGCTGAAGCAGACAGAAGTCTATATTGAAGCGATCCAATCACTTTTAGAAGATTAAACATAAGCGGCTTATCATTTTGAGAAGCCGCTTTTCAATGACCTGCCTCTTAATTGATATAAACTGCTTGTATTTAAATTATGAATTGTTATATAATGATAGGGTAAAAGAATCAATATTTACAATTTAGATATAAATCAGTTTAGAAATAAAAGGAGAAGAAAAATGAAAAAAAGAAAAGTTAATTGGTTGAATGTGGCGATGCTTGTCTGTCTCTTGATTTTTCTTGTATCAGGTTTTTTTCTGGTAAAAGATATTTATATGGCATCAAAGGAAAAGAAGGCAAACGGACTTCTGTCTGATGTCGTCAAGGATGCCCGTAAAAATGTGAATGGCGTGGAAATCAATACTGATGATATGCAGAAAGTTTATGAGTCATTGTACGAACAGAATTCCGATATGGCAGCATGGCTTTATATTGAAGGAACAGGGTTGGATTATCCGGTTATGTATACTCCTGATAATCCGGAATTCTATCTCAGAAGAGCGTTTGATAAAACCTATGCAAATAGCGGTAGCTTATTCATTTCTGCCGGCTGCGAACCGGACGGTAATCATGTCATTATCTACGGTCATAATATGAAAAACGGAACAAT
>CAZUVT010000038.1:0-15578 GCA_964623925.1 uncultured Erysipelotrichaceae bacterium | reverse complement strand
GGGTGAAGGGACTCGAACCCCCACGGAAATCCGCCAGATCCTAAGTCTGGTGCGTCTGCCAATTTCGCCACACCCGCATGTGGTTTGCTCAAATATTATAACACTAATCAGAAATAATGCAAGGAATTTTTGAATCGGGATTGGCGAATCTGAATGGTTCCTGATTGAAATAAAATTACAAATTCATCTTTAAAAGCTCATTTAATTGACTTTGGAAATGAGGACACTTAAAATTTGGATAGAAATAAGGATAAAAAGAAAGAGGATAAAATCATGAAAGTCTTGGTTGGATTATTTGTGACAGAATCAAATGCGAATGTGCCGGATCAGTGCCGGATCACAGATTATGATGTTGCGTTTGGTGAAGAGTGTATTAATAAGATGCAGATAAGAGAAGTATTTGAACGGGAAGGCGTAGAAATCATTCCTTCTATTTATGCCAATGCCGGAGCGGCAGGAGTTGTTAAAAGGAATACTTTTGATTATATTGAGAGCTGTTTCGTTGAAACGGTAAAAGAACATCTTCATGAAATCGACGGTATTTATCTGATGCTTCACGGGGCCTCAGAGGTAGAGGGACTTGGATCGGGAGATCATCATATTTTAAAGACAATAAGAGAAATCGTAGGACCTTATGTACCGGTTGGTGTTGTCTGTGATCCGCATGGAAATCTATGCAAGGAATATGCTGAGTCAACGCAGATCATACGCAGCTATCGCAATTCACCGCATACGGATAAAGTAGAAACATACACAAAAGTGACAGAGATATTATGCAAGATCATGAAAAAAAGGGAAAATATTCATTCCTGCTATCGCAAGTTGCCTTTGATTTTGGGTGGTGAACAAAGTGTGTCGGATGATGAACCGGTTCGCTCGATCAATGTATTTATGGATGAGATGGAAAAGGATCCTAAGATCATGAGCGCTTCATGGCATGTCGGATATATCCGTCATGACTGTGATGTGGCAGGATGCGGCATCATTGTTGTTCCGTCTTCGGAAGAATATCAGGAATATGCAGAAAAGAAAGCGGATGAGCTTGCGGAATATGTTTGGAATAAACGACATGAATTCCATTATACAGGATTGACGGCAAAACCGGATGAGGCGTTGAAGATGACTTTAGATTTTGAAGGATCGCCTTGTGTCATTACTGATTCGGGAGATAATACGACATCGGGAGCAACCGGATGGAATACCTTCGTCTTAAGACAGGTGCTGGCTGTGGAAAGCTTAAAGAAAAGCTTTTTGTTTGCGACGATCCATGATGAAAAGAGTTATGAACAGCTGAAGGATCTTAAAGCAGGGGAAGAAGCACATATCAGTTTAGGTGTAAATGCAGATGAATACTCTAAATCGGTTGAATGCGATGTGATCGTGAAGAAACATGGCGAGATCTGCCGCTTTAAGGGTGGAAATTTAGATAAAGTGTTCGGAAATGTTGTATTGGTTAATTTAAAAGGAACAAAGATCGATGTGATGGTTGCCAATACCCGTCAGCCGATCATCGACAATGATCAGTTGAATCACATCGGAATTGATTGGACAGCGTATGATGTTGCCGTATTGAAACAGGGATATATCTTCCCGGAATTCAAAGCGAAGGCAAAATTCTATGTCATGTCTCTGACGATGGGAGCAACACCTCAGGATACCGCATCCATACCGTTTAAAAGAATCATGAGACCGATGTACCCAATCGATCAGATCTAAAAATCATCAAGGTAAGAAGAGTATGAAAGTATTAGTAGGACATTTTACAACTGAGTCGAACGCCAATATTCCTGATAAGAATAAGATTACAAATTATGAATTGGCATTTGGCGATGAGCTGATCGAACGCATGAAAATAAGAGATGTTTTCAAAAAAGAGAACATTGAAATCATTCCATCCGTTTATGCCGGAGGAGGACCTTCCGGAGTCATTGAGAAAGAAACATTTCTTTTAATTGAAAGCATGTTTTTAGATGCAGTAAAAAAACACCTGCATGAAATCGATGGAATCTATATGTGGATTCATGGGGCAAGCTATGTTGATGGGATCGGAAGCGGAGATCATCACATTTTAAAGAAGATCCGCGAGATCGTAGGACCTTATCTGCCGATTGCGATATCATGTGATCCACATGGAAATCTGACAAAAGAGTATGTGGATTCTTTGCAGATCATTCGATCATTCAGAGAATCACCGCATACGGATATGGTGGAAACTTATCAAAGAGTGGCGCAGATGCTTTGCGATTTATTAAAAGATCCACAGCATATTCATCCCGAATATATCAAGCTTCCTCTTATTCTCGGCGGCGAGCAGTCTGTTTCAACGGATGAGCCGGTTGCGTCGATCAACCGTTATATGAATGAAATGGAAAAGGATCCAAGGATAAGAAGTGTCTCCTGGCATGTCGGCTATCTTCGTCATGACTGTCCGGAAGCCGGATGCGGGGTCATTGTTGTTCCGCAAAGCGAACAGGATCAGGATTATTGCAGAGAAAAGGTCAAAGAGCTGGCGAAGTTTGTCTGGGACAGACATCATGAATTCCACTATACAGGGGTTACTGCTAGTCCGGATGAATCTTTGAAAATGGCACTTGAATGGGAAGGAAAACCTTTTGTGCTGACTGATTCGGGTGATAATACGACATCAGGAGCGACCGGATATAATACACAGGTTTTAAGACAGTTTCTAAAGTTGGAAAACTTGCCAAAATCAGTTTTATTTGCCGGCATCTGCGACCCGAAAGCATGTGAAAAATTGTTGAAGCGAGATCTTGAAGAGACGATTGATGTTTCGATCGGGATGAATTCCGATTCATTATCATTGCCGGTTGATTTGAAAGTGAAAATCAAACATAAGGGGGATGTGATCCGCGTGGCGGCTTTAGGAAGCAATGACTATTCGATCATGGGAAAAGCGGTTCATGTGGAAGTCGTAGGGACTCCGATCGAAATCATCGTGACAGATCACAGACAGTCTTATTGCCACGATCTTCAATTTGAAAAAGCCGGGATTTCCGATTGGGAAGAGTATGATCTGGTAGTAGTCAAGCAGGGATATATTTTCCCGGAATTAAAAGCAGGATGCAGTGGGTATGTAATGGATCTGACTGATGGATCGACGATTCAGGATACAAAAAGAATTGATTACAAATTAATCATGAGGCCGATGTATCCGATTGATGAGATTTAGGAGAGTTTTATGACAGGAACATTAATTAATACGCAGATTACGATCGTAGTCTATATCTTGTTTGGGTTTATTTTATATAAAAAGAATGTCATTGATGATAAATCGCAGCTGTTTATGTCGGATATGACGATCGATGTCTTTCTACCGGCCAGTATTTTTGCATCCATGCTGAGCAGCTTGACTTTGGAAGTGCTGATGAATCTGGCGACTTTATTGGTCATGTCGATCGTTCTTGAATTTGGAATCTATTTGTTGACGAAGCTGCCATCCGGATATTTTACCAAAAGTGAAAGCTGTGTAAATCATTACGGCATGCTGGTATGCAATGGCGGTTTGGTGGGAACTCCGGTCTGTGAGGCTTTGTTTGGATCATTGGGAATTATGTATTGCAATGTCTTTATGATTCCGGGCAGAGTCATGGCCTATTGTGCCGGAGAAAGCATCTTCAACCCTCAGCTGAAAAGGGGATTTAAAGATATTATGATGTCGATCGTCACAAATAGGATCATTCTTGTTATGGCATTGGGATTTATTTTTGTGGCATTCAAATGGACTTTGCCATCTCCGATATTGAGTGCGATAACAAGGATCGGTAATTGTGTCAGTCCGTTTTCCTTGATGCTGGTGGGAAGCATGGCGGCTCAATGTACCCATATTGATTCGTCTTTAATTAAAAAGATTTCAATTTTGTCTTTTATTCGCCTGATTGCTATCCCTTTGCCGACTTTGTTGATCTGTATCGCATTAAAGCTGGATTTCACCACAACAGCAGTAATCGTCTTGTTGATGGGGATGCCGGTCGGCAGCTCCTGTGCAGGATTTTCTAAAAAATATCATGGCAATGAAGAATATGCGACCGCAGCAGTTATGGTCAGCACCTTGTGTTCAACGGTAACCTTGGTTTTGTTGATGAAAATTATAGAAAGCGTATTTTAAAAGGAGGGAAATAGATGAAGATACTTGTAGGAAGCTTTACAACCGAATCCAATACCGGAGTTCCTTATGTGACAACTTTAGGAAATTATGATATTCGATTCAAGGATGATGCGATTAAAGTAATGGAATTGGAGAATGAGGCAGAGAAATTAGGGATTGAAATCATTCCGAGCATCTATGCCAATGCCAATGCAGCAGCCATTGTGGACTATGAATCATTCATGTATATCGCAAAATGTCTTTTCAAATGTGTCGAAGAAAATAAGAATCAGATCGATGGTATCTATTTGCATTTGCATGGGGCAAGCTATGTTGAGAGGATCGGCAGCGGTGATCATTACATCATCAAAAAGATTCGGGAAATTGTCGGTCCGTATATGCCGATCGGGGTTTCTTGCGATCCGCATGGCAATCTGACAAAAGAATATGCCGAGTCTTTGCAGATCATACGAAGTTATCGTGAAAGTCCGCATACAGATGCATCTTCAACCCGCTTGCAGGTGTTTGAAATGCTGGTAGAACTTGCTAAAAAGCGCGAAAATATTCATGCCGTCTATCGGAAACTGCCGCTGATCTTAGGCGGTGAGCAGTCTGTATCGGCTGATGAGCCGGTTCACTCGATCAATGTGTTTATGGATGAAATGGAAAAAGATCCGAGAATAAGAAGTGTATCTTGGCATGTCGGCTATCTTCGTCATGATTGTCCGGAAGCGGGATGCGGGGTAATTGTTATTCCGCAAACAGGGGAGGATCAAACCTATTGTGAACAGAAAGCGGATGAATTGGCAAAATTTGTGTGGGATCGAAGACATGAATTCCATTACACCGGATTGACCATGGCGGAAGATGAAGCCATTATGACTGCTTTGAATTTTGAAGGAAAGCCGTTTGTTCTGACCGATTCCGGAGATAATACAACTTCCGGTGCAACAGGATGGAATACCGTCGTATTAAGAAAAATGCTTCAGAATAATGTTGATAATAAATCGATTCTGTTTGCGTCTATCAAAGATGAAGAGAGTTTCAATCTGTTGAGTACAAAGAAAGAAAATGAAGTCTGCGAACTTCAATTGGGAGTCGATCATGATGAAAATAATCGTCCGGTTTCACTCACTGTGCAAGTCCTTAAGAGAGCTCCGATCTATCTTGCTCATGGGGAAGTAACGATCGGGACTTTAGGTGAAGGCATCTTGGTTCATGTAAAAGATACTAATATTGATATCATTGTTGCCAACAAAACAGGTAGAATTACCAATGAAAGTCATTTGGATGTATTTGGAGTCAATTGGAAAGATTATGATGTTCTTGTCTTGAAGCAGGGCTATATCTTCCCTGATTTTAAAAAGGGATGTCAGGGATATGTCATGGCATTGACTGACGGAGCAACACCGCAAGATACAAAAAATATTCCGTTTAAACTGATCATGCGGCCGATGTATCCAATCGATAACATCTGATTAAATGATTTGAAAATAATCGTCATCTTATAAGGATGGCGATTTTCTTTGATTTGGATTTTTTAGATAAAAGCGAAATTAAGTTTCATGTTTGTAAAATTGAAGAGTTAGACTTCTCATCAAAATTAAGATTGGTTATAATGAAGACAAGAAATCATGCAGTTAAAAAGGAGGGTTATCATGAGAATTTTAATTGGAGGATTTATTGCCGAATCAAATGCTTATGTTGATAAGAAGACCGAGATTCAGGATTTTATGATCACAACAGGAGAGGCTTGTGCCGATGTCTTGTATATTAAAGATTTGGCAGAAGAATTGAATGTTGAATTGGTACCATCGCTGGTGGCGGATGGAAGAGGAGGCGGGCCGGTTACGAAGGAAGCCTTTGACTATATCCTTTCTCAGTTTAAGAAGCACGTAAAGGAACATGCGCATGATGTAGATGGAATGTTCTTTTTCTTCCATGGCGCCAGTTTTGTAGAGGATCTGGAAGGAAGTTCCGGAGATCATGCCTTGGTAAGAGAAATCAGAAAGATCGTCGGGCAGTATATGCCGATTGCCTGTGTTGATGATCCGCATGGAAATGTATCGCAGGAATTGGTTGATAATTTGAATATCCTGCGCACATTCCGGCATTCTCCGCATACCGATCGGGCTCAGGCTCATCAGACTGTATTCAGATGCCTGGTTGATTTAGTCGGAAATAGAAGGATCATCCATCCATCGTATATTAAAGTTCCGATCCTGCTTGGCGGAGAAAGAAGCGTTTCTACCGATGAACCGCTTGTTTCCATCAATAAACTTCTGGAAGAAATTGAAGCAGATCCGAGAATCCTTTGCTGCTCCTATCATATCGGATATCTGCGCCATGACTGCGATAAGTGCGGTGCGGCTGTCTGCGTTGTTCCATATATGCCGGAAGATAAAGAATATGCAGATAAGAAAGCTCAGGAGATCTATGATTTCGTTTGGGCAAGACATAAGGAATTCCACTTTACCGGCTATGCCGATGAGCCGGATCTGGCTTTAGAAGCGATGATGAATGTAGAGGGCGGACAAGTCTTTTTGACTGATTCCGGAGATAATGTCACAGCCGGAGCAAATGGATTGAATACGTATGTCTTGAATCAGATTCTGAATCTGAAAGATTATAAGGATAAGAATATTTTGATTGCAGGAATCAATGATAAAGAATTGTTTGATCAAAATCTTCAATTTAAAAAAGTCGGTAATCATGTTGAATTTGAAATCGGCGCAAATAAGAATGAATTATCCAAACCGACTCATGTCAGTGGAACGATCGTCTCATTTGGAGATCTTCATCATCACTACCATGCTTTGGCAACGGTCGGCAAGTGCTGTACTGTGAAATTGGATGGAATTCCGGTTACATTGGTTGTTGAAAACTTCCCGGTATCTTTTGCCGAGAAATATCAGTATGATTGCGCGAATATCGATATCGATGCTTACAACTTCATCATTGTTAAGCAGGGTTATCTGTATCCGGAATTAAAGGCGCGTGCCAAAAATTTCGTCATGTCTTTGACGGATGGTGTTACGTTGCAAAGAACAGAACGCTTGATTTATAAGCAGGTCATGCGTCCAATCTATCCGTTGGATAATATTTAAGTAAGAGGAAGCCGTATGAAAATTCTAGCAGCAAAGTTTGTTTTAGAGGCAAATGAAAATGTGCCTTATATGTGTGATATAGAAAATGTGGCATTTGATTTCAATGAAAAGGCAATCGCTGCGATGCAGCTGGGAAAGGCTGCCGAAGATAAAGATGTTGAAATCATACCGATCATGAGTGCCAATGCCGGAAGCAACGGTGTTATGAAATGGAATTGTTTCAATTATATTGAAACCAGGATATGCGATGGCATCAAAGCCCATTTAAAGGATTTGGATGGAATTTATCTTCACTTGCATGGTGCCAGCGAAATCGAAGGAATCGGATCCGGCGATCATCATATCTTAAAGGAGGTCAGAAAGATCGTCGGGCCTTATCTGCCAATTGTAGTTGCCTGTGATCCACATGGAAATCTATGCAAGGAATATGTTGAGAATACACAGCTGATCCGCTCTTATCGTGAGAGTCCCCATACAGATATTGAAGAGACCAATCAGTTTGTGCTGAATCAATTAAAAGATCTGATCAGAAACAGACAGAGCATTCATTCGATCTATCGCAAGCTGCCGCTTATTTTGGGCGGGGAACAGTCGGTTTCTACAGATGAGCCGGTTAGATCGATCAATCAGTATTTAAATGAACTTGAGAAAGATCCGCGAGTAAGAAGTGCTTCATGGCATGTCGGCTATATCCGTCATGATACCGAAGTGGCAGGATGCGGCGTTGTAGTGGTTCCTGAAACAGAGGCAGATCAAAAGTACTGTGAAAAGAAGGCCGATGAATTGGCCGAGTATGTATGGAACAAAAGACACGAATTCCACTATACCGGGTTAACCGCAAAACCGGAAGAGGCTTTAAACATGGTATTGGAAAGTGCGGTAAAACCGAATTTCATCACCGATTCCGGGGACAATGTGACATCCGGATCGACAGGAGCCAATACATATGTGTTAAGACAAGTCCTGGCAATTCCGGATTTAAAGAAGAGATTTTTGTTTGCGTCCATTCACGATGATGAATGCTATGGTTATGTATCTGGGATGGAAATAGGAAGCACAGTCACGATCAAATTGGGAGCTTCTCATGATGAGTTGAGCCTTCCGGTTGAATTGAAGGTGGTCGTGAAGGCTAAAGGAGCTCAGCTTGGAACAAGCATGTTTGGTGAATACGGAAATACAGGATATGGAGACTGTGTTTTGGTCAGTGTTCAAGACAAGCCAATCGATATCATCATAGCCAACAGCAATCATCCGTTTGTTGAAAGAAATCAGGGAAAAGTAGTCGGGGCTGATTGGTTCGACTATGATGTCACGGTAGTCAAATGCGGATATGCTTTCCCGGAGCTTGTTAAAGACGGAAAGATTGCCGTAATGTCTTTGACAGAAGGAGCTACTTTGCAGGATACTTCGCGCTTGCCGTTTAAGAGAATTATGCGGCCGATGTATCCGATTGATAATATTTAAGAAGGAGAATAAAATATGGGATTTCCAAAAAATTTTTTGTGGGGAGGAGCGACTGCTTCCTATCAATGTGAGGGAGCATGGAACGAAGACGGAAAAGGAATGGGAGAATGGGACGTTTTTTCTCATGAATCCCCTTTAAACATCAATCATATTACCGGAGATGTAAGCTGTGATTTCTATCACCGCTACAAAGAAGATATCGATATGATGGCTGAAGGGAAACATAATACTTATCGTTTTTCAATTTCCTGGGCGAGAATCATTCCGAATGGTACCGGAGCCGTGAATCAAGGCGGGATCGATTTCTATAACCGCGTGATTGATTATTGCTTAGAAAAGAAGATTGAACCGAATGTAACCTTGTTTCACTATGATCTTCCGGATGTGATTGCCAAACAGGGCGGATTTGCGAATCGTGATACAGTGGATGCATTTGTCGAATATGCTAAAGTTTGTTTCAAGGCTTTCGGTGATCGTGTCAAGCTATGGGTTACGATCAATGAACCGAAATATTATGCCTATTGTTCGAATATGGTAGGAAATTACCCGCCGAATCATAAGCAGGATTTCGATCGTTTCTTTAAAGTGGTTTATCATGAATCACTGGCAACGGCAAAAACCGTAGCCGCATATCGTGAAATGAATCTGGGTGGACAGATCGGGGTCGTTCATGATAACAGCAATGTTGAATTGGCTCCGGATGCTAAAGAAAAAGACTTGATCAAGCTGAGAGGAGATATGTTCTATAACTCTTTGACGTTGGATGGGGCATTAAAAGGATGTCTTCCTGCATCGCTGGTTTTGATGCTTCAGGAAGCCGGAATCGATACTTCTTATATGAAGTTTGAAGACAGCCTTGCCTTTGCGAAAGGAAAAGTTGACTTCTTGGGATTGAATGTCTACAACCGTTTCTATCTGACCGATTACACTGAAGGCGAGACCCAGGTATTCCACAACAACCTCGGAGCTAAATCCAAGATGAAAGAAGGAATCCGGATCAAGGATTGGTTTGAAACAACAGATGATCCGTCAACCAAGAGAAATCTTTGGGGCAGAGAGATCTATCCGAAGTGTATGTATAATACCTTGATGGAAATCAGGGAAACATACGGCAATATTCCTGTCTATATCACAGAAAACGGTCATGGACAATATGAACAGCCGGATGCAAACGGGGTCGTGGATGATCAGGCCAGAATCGATATGATGCAAGGTTATATTGATTATATGTATAAAGCGATGGAAGAAGGCTGCAATGTCAAAGGCTACTATGCATGGAGTCCGATGGATCTGTACAGCTGGGTTAATGGCTATGAAAAAAGATATGGCTTAGTCCGTGTGGATTTTGATGATCCGAATCTGAAGAGAACGCCGAAAAAGAGTTATTACTGGTTTAAATCTGTCATTGAAGATTATCAGAATAACAAAGCAGAATAAATATTATGGAAGAATTGTATCTATACAAAAAAGGGCAGGATGCAAAGTTGGATCTTGATTTCAAATCAAAGAAGAAATTCGGTGAGATTTATTATTGCGATCAAGTTCTCTATGTCAAAAAAGGCTTGAAGTGGTTTTACTATCCGATCAGCCAGATCGTGAGCGTTGAACTTGTTTTTGGGACAAGACAGCTGCGCCAGTGCTGCGGAGCACCGATTTACAAGACCAAGGATCTGATCCTGACGAATATTGAAAATGAACATTTATATTTAAAGGCAGAAGAGTGCGAACATGGTGATAGAAAGCATGCCGAGTCATTAATTGAAGAGATGTCAAAGAAGCATGATTTCAAAATTATTTAACACTTGGGCCAATAGAAAGGTGAGTTCAAAGGCTCGCCTTTTTTAATGGTTGAAAAGTCATAGAATTGAAAGAGAATACATATAAATTAGTCGTAAACTATCAAAATTTGCTTTAAAATGTTATTAAAAATCTGTAAATTTTGGCCTATTTTTGTTTACTGATTTATTTATGTATAAATTTTGTGATATGAAACTAAGTTTCATCAAATCGAGTTATAATGTAAGCGTATTCTTTTTTTCAATGTTAGGAAAAAACTTAACAGAAGCTGAATACAGATGATAATGGATCAACTTATCAAAAAATCATAGAAAATTCAAAAGTGTTATTAAATAAAAATTGACAACAGAGAAGAAATGTGGTTAAAATAAGGTAAATCCAATATTTAATATCATCAATATAAGTACCCTGATTATGGAGGAAATATGGCAGATATTATTTATAGTCCTTTAAAAGGAAAAGCAATCAAAATGACAGAAGTTAATGATCCAATGTTTAGCCAGAAGATGCTGGGAGATGGTGTTGCCGTATATCCTGCATACAAATCTGGACTTTTTGCGAAAAGTGAACCGATCTTTGCACCATGTGATGGTGAGATTGTTTTGGTATTCACTGAAAAGCATGCAATCGGATTCAGAACAGAAAGCGGCAAAGAAATCCTGATCCATATGGGAATCGATACAGTGGAATTAAATGGAGCACCATTTAAGATCGATGTCAAGGTAGGAGATCATGTCAAACAGGGTCAGAAGATCGGAGAGGTGAACTGGAAGGCAATTGCAAAGGCCGGAAAAGATACCGTTGTGCCGATTATTTGGACCAACAATGAAAATAATGCAGAAATCGCTGTTCAGACAGATAGCGGAGAAGTAAGTGAGAATACAGCATTGTATTCCATTGACTAAGGTGTAAAGCAAATTGATTTTTGCTTTAGATAAAAAATAAAAGTGTTATAGCTGTTGATGTTTATATCCAAGCTGTTTTGAATAATTCTAGATACAGAACAGAAAATTGAACTGATCATTCAATTGTGGAATTTGAACATAATCAATCTTGATGTTTAGGTAAATTGATTTTACAGGAAAAAGAAAGAGAGTGCAGCAAGATTGATTTTGAACAGAATAATACTTTTAGCCAAAAAACTTTAAAAAGGAGGAACACTGATTTATGGGTAAGTACAAAGAGTTGTGTGAAAAAGCCCTGGTTGCAATGGGTGGTTTGGAAAATATCACTTTTGTAACAAACTGTGCTACAAGACTACGTATCAACTATGTGAGCAAATCAAAAGTTGATGAAGAAGCTTTGAAGAACCTTCCTGGTTCAGCTGGATTAGTACCAAAGCCGGCTAATAAGCAATACCAAATTATTATTGGACCAAATGTTCGTGATGCTTATTACGAATTCCTAGATGTTTCCGGATGGAAAGATAATGGTTCAGGAGCACCTGCTGGAGCTAATGATCCGGTAGATGATGATGAAGAAGTTAAAAAAGATATTCTATGGGTTATGAATAAATTCGGTTCATTCATGACACCAATCATGATGCCAATCGTTCCGGCTATGATCGTCGGTGGTATGATCTTGGCATTCCGTAACCTTTTGATGAACTACTTCGGTATGTCATTCGAAGGCGGCGCTTACTGGATGGTTATGGCTATCTTCAATGCCGGATTCAACTTCCTGCCTATCTATGTTGGTTGGCAGACAGCTGAACAGTTGCGTATCAAACCTATTTTGGGTGGTATGTTAGGTGCTGTTCTATTGTCAAGCTACCTTCCACAGGTTACTGATCTGTTCGGTATCCCTGTATACGAAGCATCTTATGGATCAACAGTATTACCAGTATTGTTAGGAACGATCTTCATGGCTCCTATCTACAAATTCTGGAATAAGTATGTTCCTGAAGCATTGTCATTCTTCGTAGTTCCTATTTTGACAATGGTTATCGTTGTACCGGTAACATTGGTTGTAATCGGACCTATCGGACAGATGATGTCAGGTGCTATCGCTACATTCGCTACATGGATTACAGATACAGCTAACATCATTGCTCAGCCAATCTTGTCAGCAATCTATCCATATATGGTTATGATCGGTTTGGATAAAGGTTTATCTCCAATCGGTGTTGAATTGATTTCTTCATTGGGCTATAACTCAGTTACTGCTCCTATGGGATTCATCTCAAATATTGCAGTTGGTGGATCATGCTTGGCTGTTGCTACAACAATCAAGAACGATGCTGCTAAGCGCGGTATGATCAGTTCATTCGGTGTAACAGCTCTATGCGGTGTTACAGAACCAGCATTCTACGGTGGTTTGTTGACAAACCCAATCGCTCTTGGTGGTACTGCAATCGGTGCTGTTGTCGGTGGTTTGATTGCCGGTGTTGTTAAGTTGAGAACATTCGTACAAGGCGGATGCCCAGGTTGGTTGACACTTGTATTCTTCATTGACCAGAATGGTGATGCATATTATATGATGTGGGCAGTTGTAATTGCTGCAGTCACAACAGTTGTATCATTCTTAGCTGCTAAAGCTTTGTTGATGATGGCTGAAAAAGCTAAATCTAAAAAGGCTTAATCAATTAAATAAGAAAGTGCTGTAATGGATTAGGTAAAACTAGTAACATTACAGCCTTTTTTTCTAGTTTAAGAAGAGTTGTATAAGAAAGGAAGAATCTATGAAGGAATCAAATACTTTATTTCCAAAAGACTTTATCTGGGCTGCTTCGACCAGCTCCTGGCAGTTTGAAGGGAAAATGGAACATGATTTGAAAGGCTTATCTATTCAGGATGTAAAAGAAAACAGAATTGCAGATTCAGTTTGTTCCGATCACGTTCATCATGTTGAGGAAGATGTTGAATTGTTGAAGAATCTGGGGGTGAATGGCTATCGCTTTTCGATATCCTGGAGCCGCATCTTTCCTTTGGGGAAAGGAGAAGTAAATCAAGTCGGGTTGGATTTTTATAAAGATTTGATTCATCGACTGAAAGAGGCAAAGATCCAACCGATCGTTACGATGTATCATGATGATCTCCCACTTGCACTATATCAAAATGGCGGCTGGTCAAATCGGGAAACTGTAGATGCTTTTGTAGAATACGCATGGCTTTTATTTACTGAGTTCAAAGAGGATGTTGCTTTTTGGCAACCAATCTGTGAACAGAATATTTTGATTGCAGAGATGATTGCCGAAGAAAAGCTAAGTTTAAAAGAAATCTATCAGATCAATCATCACATGTTTTTAGCTCAGGCAAGGGCGGTTCAGCTTTGTCGGCAATTAGGCTGCAAAGAAAAAATCGGTCCGGCACTCAATTTGGTTGAAGTTTATCCGGCCACAAGTGATCCAAAGGATGTCCTCGCCGCAAAAACGATGGAGCTTCTAAGAAATTGGTTTTATCTGGATGTGGCCTGCTATGGTGAATATCCGACACAGATCATTCGCTTGTTGAATCAGCTTGATGCTTATCCGGATATGCTTTTGGAAGATCAAAAGATCTTGAAAGAGGGTATCGTGGATATGATTTCATTCAGCCATTATACAAGCGTAACAGTTCAAGCTCATCAACATGCCGGTTATAAAGATGAGACAAAAATGAAGTATGGGTTTAATATTCCCGGCTATTTTGAAATCGTACGCAATGAACATCTTGGGAATACGGAATTTGCCTATGAAGATGATCCGCTTGGTGCTCGGTTAATTTTATTGAATGTGAGCGAACGTTATCATAAGCCGATCTTGATCATTCAAAGAGGATTGGGATTAAATGAACAATTAGAAGAAGATGGAAAAATTCATGATGAAAAGCGGATCCGTTATTTAAAAAGTTCAATTGAACAAATACACCGCGCAATTGAAATGGGTGCTGAAGTAATCGGGTATTGCACATGGAGTGCATTTGATCTGATGAGTACAGGGAATGGTTATAAGAAACGCTACGGATTGATTTATATCGATCGTACTGATGAAGATCCAAAGCAATGCAGACGAGTTGTTAAAGACAGCTATCACTGGTTCTCGAAGGTGATCCGATCCAATGGCAATACACTTGATATATAAATGAAAATCGGTTAAAAAAAGATAGGATAACATGATATAATGTTCAAAAAGGAGATAAGACCATGGAAAAGTTAGGCACGGAAGCTGAAAAGATAATGGTTGAACGATTTGGAAAAGATACAGTTATTGCCTTGGCAACAGTAGAAAACGGGATACCCTATGTAAGATATGTTAATGCCTTCTATGAGAATGGCGCATTTTATATCATTACCTATGCACGTTCAAATAAGATCAGACATATGGAAAACAATTCTCCTGTTGCAATAGCTGCAGAGTGGTTCACGGCCCACGGGAAAGGGATCAATTTGGGATATTTCGGAAAAAAAGAAAATCAAATCATTGCCGGGAAACTGAAAAAGGCTTTTGCAAAGTGGATCGACAATGGACATAATAATTTTAATGATGAAAATACGATCATTTGTTGTATTGAGTTGACAGATGGAATATTACTTTCTCATGGAACAAGGTATGAATTTTAGATTGGTTGAAAAAACTATAAAAACAGAGCTTCATTTCTTCATTGTAAAATAAGGCTCTTTTTATTTCTGTTTTGTTAGATGTAGCGTTGAAGAATCGAATAAATTAAAATCAATCAAGAGGGATTTTTAACTTCTATGCCGGAGGATGACACTAAGTTTCATTAAATTCATGTATAATTAAAACAAAAGAAGAGGTGAATGGTTATGAAAGTCATGCTTGGTTTTTTCACCACAGAATCAAATGCTAATATTGATAAGATCTGCCGAATTAAAGATTATGATGTGGCCTTTAATGAGGAATGCATCCATAAATGCAAAGTCAAAGAAGTATTTGATGAAAACGGAATCGAAACAATCGGATCGATTTATGCGAATGCCGCAGGATCAGGCAGAATAGAATTAGAGACATTCCATTATATTGAAGAATGTTTTGTAGAAGCAGTGCGGGAACATCTTCATGAACTGGATGGAATCTGGCTGCATCTTCATGGTGCCAGTGATGTGGAAGAGGTCGGATCAGGAGATCATCACATTTTAAAGACGATCCGTGAACTTGTCGGACCTTA
>CAZUVT010000037.1:11816-15849 GCA_964623925.1 uncultured Erysipelotrichaceae bacterium | reverse complement strand
GCAAGCTCAAAAGTATTCGGATTAGAACAGATCACTAAATCTTTGCCATATCCAATATTGTTTAAAATAACTATTTTTTTATCTTCAATTTCTGCAATCATTCTGATATCCTGATATCCTCTGGACAGCATGGCTGCATTATCAACTAAAATGACAGCTGTATTCTTTAATTTCTTTGACATCAACAGTTTATATAGCACGGCAAGTGAAGAAGAATTTGCATTCATATTCATTTTCTTCTCTATTCCTTTTGCCATTTTTGCTGCAAAATAACCAAGGATGATGTCAATTAATCCAATTCCTATTTTAAAAAAGGTATTCACCGTTTTAATATTCAATGTCAAAAATGCAATCACTGCAATTAATAAAATCGAGATCATGGCATATAGAAGTGAGTTGATTCGCTCTTTTTTAACAACATTCTCGACATCAAGTGGAGTATATTGATAGTTTTTAAGCAACATCAAATCTGCCGTATCGTAGTAGGCAAGAATCACATAGCCGGCATTTTCTATATCACCGATACATAAATGATGCCCGTTCACTCTGCCACTGCTGCCGATAATCCTATAATCAATATCTTTTTCTTTTAATTTATTGATCCAATAATTTATGAAATTATGTTTGCTTTTGGGTTTATATCTTCTTGAAAGATATATGCCCATTTCCGTCAATGCCTGTTTCATGATGTTCTCACTCCACCACCTTCCCTATAAATAGTACTAAGTAAGTGATTTATTTCTCCTAAATCAACCTACTTAGTACTGAATTCATCTTAAACTAAACCGCACACTGCTAATAAGATGCATACAACAAGTGAGCCGATAACAAGCCATGCAAAGTTTACTTTTTTGCCAACAAAATAATAGTAAATACTCACGGCAATCAAGGTCAGCATGCCAGGAATTGCTGCATCCAGCTTATCTTGTAAATAATATACAGATTCTCCCACGGACCACGAATAATTAAGACCGAATGTTGTATATTTAGAAGCCATTCCGCCCATGATGACCATCGACGCAAGTAGGCATGCACTTGTCAGTGCACCAAGCCATGGAGTTCCAAGCAACTTGGCAATCGCCTGTTTACCATATTTATAACCTGTATTACAGAAGATTACGATTAATGGCGTATTAATCAAAATACTATAAACTAAAATAAATCCTAATCCTGCCCATACGACACCATCCAAAGCCAGACCAATGAAGAAAACCATGATCAGCTGACGGATCGTTGAACCCATCAATGAGTCTCCCATACCTGAAAGAGGACCCATGATACTTGATTTGATCTGACGGATCGCCTCCGGATCGAAATCAGCACCATTTGCATACTGTTCTTCCATTGACAGATAAATACCGAATGCCAATGATGCAAATGTCTGCTCACATAGCCAGTAGTCTCTTGTTCTAAGCAATGCAGCCTGCAATGCTTCTTCATCATCCTGATATAAATACTTTAACGCAGGCAATGCAGCGACTGTCCAAGAGTTTACATAGCCACGGTCATATCCAAAAGAAACCTGATTCCAAGTATGCTGTTTGAACAAAGTTCTGATAATTAAATTCTGCGGTAGCGCTCTATATTCTTTTTCTGACATAATTCTTCTCCTATCCCATTAATTCCTTGTTCATATAAATCGTTAAATAAGCTAAGATAAAACCGAAAATAGCGACACCGAGTATTGATAAGTTAAAGAATTCCATCATAAAGAATCCCAAAATGAAGAATGGAATTGTCTTTGTCGTACCAATAATTCTTACATACATCGCAAATCCTAATGCCGGAAGCAATTGAGACATTGCGGTCAAACCTTTGCTGAACCATGCAGGCAATGTATTTAGAAGAACTTCAACGAAATTTTGACCAAAATATAAAGCTACAAAGCACAATGGTGCACTCAATACAATGGCAAATAAAAGTGGATAAAGCGTTGATCCCAACTCGACTTTGCGCAGATTCTTTTCTTCAATTGCTTTTTCAACAAATGGAATCCAAATTGCAGTGTTCATTGTTCTTAAGAAAGTGACAACAAAGACACCAAGTGTAGCAGCAGGTACTGCAATCAACAAAGTTTCCTCATATGAATATCCATACTGTATCGCCATCGGAACGGCTATACACGTCGCCATAAAGGTATCGGCAGGCAAGGCTCCGCCATAAAATACCATTCCTAAAAATAAAGTATTCAACTGGGCACCTACTAATGCTCCTGTTGCCATATCCCCCATAATTGCGCCGATGATCAAGCCACCTGTTACGCCATGATAGAACCATACCCATAAATAGGTATGAAGGATGTGAGACGAACCGATACCATAAAGCAAAGATATGATAAGGATTCGAATAAGATACAATGTATCCATGATATAAATTCCTCCTTTTTTGATTATTGCAAAAATTCAGTTCATTTTTTATTTAGAATCCTGCATTTTTGCACCCTGTTTCAACATTGACAGGCACTCCTTCGTCTGGCATCAATTGGAAATAAGCGTTCATTCCGCTTGCTGCCATTTCTCTAAGATTGTCAGCATCTTCTTGTGAGATATAAACTAATTTGCTTGCCAGTTTCATATGTGCTCCATCACATTTGATGGAACCAATTGCCAACTCCGGAATTTCAAGTCCTGCTTTAAACGCCTGATAGGCATTGGCAATACTAGCGAAAAGCAGCATATATCTAGCTGTGAATCCGTTATCCTGCTGTTTTTTTACAGCCTGTTCAACAGTAAGGATTTCCACTTTAGCACCACAGGCCTGAGATGAGATCTGATAGATACTTTTCATGAATTCATCCTTTGCAACTTTATCGTCTACGATGCAAATATTTGAAATATTAAAGTGTCTTACCAATTTTGCACCAACTTGACCATGAACCAGTCTGCTGTCAATCCTAGAATATACAATTGCCATGTTGTTAACCTCCTTTCTTTTTTGAATATCAGATTATCAGAATGATTGGTTTGCGATTATTGTATGATCCGCTCAATCTTACATTTAATCAGATATTCTTACTTAAACTATTTTCATAGTTACCGCCAATTAAGCTTTATCTGTAGAACCGAACACATCCATGTAATATTCAATTTTTTCTCTATAGCCCTGATGGAAATTTGTATGGAAGTCAAGTCTTCCTTTCTTCGGATTTTCATTTAATTTTTCTACAGCCAATTCTGATCCGGCTTTTGCAATATCGGTTGAAACATTGATTTTACAAATGCCGCGAGTACATGCTTTGGCCATATTTTCGTCTCCTGTTCCGCTTCCTCCATGTAGAACCAGAGGAATAGGCGTGATTTCAGCGATCTTATCCAGCAATTCAAAATTGATATGAGGAATAATATCTTTTGCATATGGACCATGGGCATTTCCAATAGAAATAGCCAAGCAGTCAACACCCGTCTTTTCGATAAAATCTGCTACATCATTTGGATTTGTTTCTGTCGTGTGAGAATACTTTCCATCGATTTTAAAGTTTGGATCTCCCATACCAACACATCCAAGCTCCGCTTCCACACTGATACCGATTGCATGAGCTGCCTCGACAACCTGCTTGGTAATAGCTACGTTTTCTTCATAAGGACGTGCACTTGCATCAATCATGACTGATCCAAATCCATAATGGATACCACGCATACAAGTTGCAAAATCTTTCCCATGGTCAACATTTAAAGCTACCGGAACCGATGAGCGCATGGCTCTTTCTCTGGCAACCAGCATAACCAATTCCAGATCTGCGTCTTCACAAACAAAATCATACGTGATATTAAAATTCAGAATAACCGGAGAATTCTTATGCTCCGCTGCTTCAATCGCATGCTTCACTTCATCTGCACTTCGGATAGTCGGAGCAATGACTCCATAATGTCCTTCTCTTGCCTTAACAAGAATATCTTTCATATTTACTAACATGTCTTTTTCTCTCTTTCTATTTATTTACCTGAAATTTTAAAGCTTCGCCTTTCAAATAGCGTTCAACTTCTTCCTGCATCGCTGCAATCGTAAGTCTTGTCCAATCTCCGGCTGTTCCGGC
>CAZUVT010000037.1:0-11806 GCA_964623925.1 uncultured Erysipelotrichaceae bacterium | reverse complement strand
CGATATGCGGCGATAAAATCACATTGTCTAATTTGAAGAATTCGGAATCCAACGGTAATGGTTCTTCATCATATACATCCAAGGCTGCTCCTCTGATCTGATGATTCTTCAGAGCTTCAAGCATTGCTTCTTCATTAATCAGTCTTGATCTGGCTGTATTCACGATAAAGGCATCCGATTTCATCAGGGCAAACTGCTCTTTGCCGATCATATCCTTTGTTTCTTCCATATACCGTGCATGCATGGTGACACAATCTGATTCTTTGAGCAGCTGTTCCAAAGATACTGCTTCTACGCCCATCTTTGCTGCTGCTTCCTTATTCAAAAACGGATCATAAGCGAGTAAACGGCATCCGAATCCACTTAATCTCTGGGCAACCTTTTTGCCGATAATTCCAAAGCCGACCAAACCAATCGTCATATCTTTGACCAATTTCGGGTTTTTAGGGAAGGTTCTATTGAAATCCTTTGTGATTACCATATCTTTTTTCGTGATGCATCTGTGAAATGCCAAAATAAGAGAAACAGTATAATCAGCTACCGGTTCACTGACTCTTCCCGGTGAATTACATACAATGATTCCTCTTTCTTTTGCAGCATCCATTTCAACATTTTCTGTTCCGCTTCTCATAATACCGATCATTTTCAAATTTGGTGCTGCATCCATCAATTTCTTGTTGACAGCACTGTAGTGTGCAATGATGACTTCTGAATCTTTTAAACTTTCTAAAAATTCAGGCTCATAATCAAATACTGTCGGTCCTTCAAATTCAATTCGATGATCCGGTGTAGTGTAATTACTTCCTTCTGGAAGAATACGATAAAGTCTATCCGTTACCAGTTGTATTTCTGCTCCCAACTCTTTTACAAACGAAAATTGATCAAGAACATCCGCAATCGTTGCCTCATCACTGGCAAATCTCCCATCAGAAATTATTGTTACTTTTTTCATTAATCATTTCTCCTTTCCAATATTTTTAATGAAATTTCCCTCTTTCATCTGTCTTAATTGTACAGGTTTTTCAAAAAATCCGAGCGCAACGAATTTCACCAATGCATAGTGCAATCTTTTATCGAATTTATTTTTCCAAATTTGGTAAAATAAGTACAAGGAGAAATAGATAATGCTCATTGAAAGACAAAGGAATATAATCAACATTCTTATACAAAATAGAGATGTTTATGTAACTTCTAAAACTCTGTCTGAAATTTGTGGAGTAAGTCTGCGTACCATAAAATCAGATATGCAGCTCATTAAATCAGAGATAAGCAATCATGGCGGCCACATTGAATCTGTCAGTTCTAAAGGTTTTAAATTAGTCATAGATGATCATTCATGTTTTGAATTTTACATAAATGAAATCAATACTAATTCATTGACACAGTCTTATTATGAACAGTCTGAAAGAGTTTCTTCTATCATGACTAAACTCATAAATAATAGAGAACCTTTAAATTATGATGATCTGGCAGATGAGTTTTTTATTTCGCGCTCTACTTTATCCAATGATATAAAAATAGCCAAATCATTATTTTCAAAGTATGATCTGGATATCGTTTCCTATAAAAGAAAATATTTTGTTTTAAAAGGAGATGAAAAAGATATTCGTCAGTGCATCATTAAAGAAAATCTCCTGATGCATTCAACCGGAATCAATAAAAGTGATGATTCTTCTTTTGATAAAAATGTTTCAACTATTAAAAATATCCTGTTGGAATCGTTTATTTATCATAAAATCATTATTTCTGACTATGTTTTTCAAAATTTGATCGTACATATATATACTTCTATCTCTCGCATGAAGCAAAATTATTACATTGATGACAGTTATAAGACCCGTTTGGGATCCTCTTACAAGCATATCCAAATCATTGCCGATGAGATCATGCATAATATCTGCCGAATTTATGATGTTCAATTTTCAAAACAGGAAAGTGATCTACTGGCAATTCATATTCAGGGAAAGCGTGAAATCTATGATGATAAATATATTTCAAAAGAAATCGATGATTTTGTTGCCGACACCCTGACTACGATTAAAAATCTATATGGTTTTGATTTCCTGGATGATTTAAGCTTAAGAATGTCTTTATCGCTTCACATTTATCCGTTGCTATCAAGGATCCAATCCAACTTGCAGATTAAAAATGATATCAAATATGAAATCAAGCAAAACTATATTCTACCTTTTGATATCGCTTCCTCCTTTTGCTATGAATTATCAAAAAAGTATCATGTTGACATTACTGAAGATGAAATCTCTTATATTGCATTGCATTTCTTAAATGCAACAAATAACAAAATCAGTTCCAAGCATTTGAAAATTGCTTTGTTTTCAGCCGAAAAGAAAAGCAATACATTTATTATCCGTCAGAAATTCAATCAATGGTTTGGTAAAGATATCGAGACATTTGATATTTATTCTTTAAGTCAAAGAGAAGTAAATTTAAATAATTATGATGTTATTTTTTCCACTGATAAATCATTTTGCGAAGAATTCAATGTTGTTCATCTTGATTTATTTTTGGATGAATCTGACTATCAAAAAGTGGAATTTGCCATCAACGGATTTAAAAATGCGGATGATTTTTTGAAGAAATTTAATCGAAATTTATTTTTTAACTGTGATTTCAACAGCAAGGCTGAAATCATACGGTTTTTGTGTGACAAAGCAGTCGCTGAATATCAGCTCGATTCCACTCTTTATGAATCAATTATTGAGCATGAAACCATAAACACTTCTTATTTTGGTCACAATATTGCCATCCTTCATCCAAAAGAACCGGTCACAGAAAAAACTTTTATTATGATCAATATTTTGAATAAACCAATTAATTGGGATGATCATTCTGTCAAGTTGGTTATGCTGGTTTCAATTGAAAAAAATAATCCAAAAGCTTTGGCTGCCTGGTATTATTTATCTTTCTTTATTTCTAATCAAAAAATCATCGATCAGATCTTAAATACACCAACCTATGACAACTTCTACTTCACTTTGCAAGACTTGTATGAGCATATCATCAAAAATTAGATGCTCCTCCATATAAAAAAGACTGTAACATTAAGAATGTTTTCCCTCCCTTTGGAACAGTTCCTCTTGTTACAGTTTTTTTATTTTTTAATCAATCTTCTCACGCCAAATTACAGCGCCGAGGTTTTTAAGTTTGCCAACCAGATCGTCATATCCGCGATCAATATGATAGATATCGTGAATTTCGGTGACACCTTCCGCAATCAAGCCGGCGATGACCAGACTGGCTCCGCAGCGAAGATCGGTCGCTCTGACTTTATCTCCATAAAGCTGCGTTGGTCCGTGGATCACGGCACTTCCCGTGCTCAGTTCGATATCTGCCCCCATGCGCTGAAGTTCAAGACAGTGCTTGAACCGCTCCGGATAGATCGTATCTTTGATCTTGCAATCTCCATTCACCTGCGTTAATAATGCCGTGATCGGCGACTGAAGATCGGTCGCAAAGCCCGGATATGGAAGTGTTTTAATATCCGTTTCTTCCATTGGTTGCTTTCTTCCGTGAATCGTGATGCTGTCAATGTCAATTTCCATATTTACACCGATTTCCTGCAATTTAGAAATCAAGCTTTCCAAATGCTGAGGAATAATATTACTCACTTTTAATTCATTCGCCGCTGCGGCTCCGATAATAATGAATGTTCCGGCTTCGATTCGATCCGGGATGGTTTCGTGGAAACAACCCGTTAAGGTTTTCACTCCGTCAATCGTAATGACATTCGTTCCGGCACCGCGAATAACAGCCCCCATTTTATTCAACAAAGAAGCCACATCGATGATTTCCGGCTCCTTTGCCGCATTTTCTATAATCGTTCTTCCTTCTGCATGGACAGCTGCCATCATAATATTGATTGTCGCACCGACAGAGGCAATATCCAAAAAGACTTTATTTCCAACCAATTTATCAGCTTTAATCAAATAACAGCCCTGCTGATAATCAATCGTCGCCCCTAAAGCTTCAAAGCCTTTCAAATGCAGATCGATCGGCCGAGGACCTAAATAGCAGCCTCCCGGCATCTTTATTTTAACTTCTCCGTATTTCCCCAGCAATGCTCCCATAAAATAATAGGACGCTCTCAGTTTTGTTACCGCAGCATGTACCAACGGCTTATTTTCCATATGAGATGGGTCAATAATGATATGATCTTTTGATTTAAACGCAACCTGTACTCCTAATTCTTCCAACAGGGCTGCCAAAGAATCAACATCAGCAATGTCAGGAATACCACAGATCGTGACCGGACCGTTGGCTAAAATTGCTGCAGGTATCAAAGCGACTGTGGCATTTTTTGAACCGCTGATGAATACTTCACCGGATAGAGGATGTCCACCTTCTATTTTTATTACTTCTTCCATGAGGATTCTCCTTACTATATTACTATTTTATCAAAATTCGTAGATTTTGTGAATCATTTGGGAACAACTCTTTCATTTTATAATGTTCTTATCGATGTTACAAATTAAAAAATGGATCTCAAATCTTATAAGATCCATTCTTCAAGTTATTTTTTAAATCGTAATTTTTGTCCATTTTGCTTGATTGAATCGCCATTTCGATGCAACAAGTCTTATAAATTGATCCAAAAATACAGATAACCAAGCTCCCGGAAGTCCAAGTCCCATCGTGTAGGCAAACAGATAAGTGGAACATGGGCGAATAAAGGTAACCGTTATCAGCGAAATAAGCGCGACAAATTTGGCATCGCCGGCTCCTCTTAAACAACCCATCGTAATAACCTGATTGACCTGAAATTGAATCGTTACTGCCAGCATGATCAGGATTTCAGCGCCCATTCTGATAACATCCGCTTCCTTTGAGAACAGCCATATGATATCAGCTCTCATCAAAACGATGAAGATGCCCAGCATGATTGACATGATCAAACCGATACGCTGCAGCACTTTACCATAAACGATAGCCAGATCGCTTCGTTTTGCACCTAAACTCTGGCCAACCAAGGTAGAAGAAGCAACAGATAAGCCATCTCCCATACCAAAGCTGATCGTCATGACATTCATGCAGATCTGATGCGTTGCATAGCGAACTGTTCCCAAGTTGGCAACTGCTTTTGTATAAGTAAAGAATCCTATTCTCAAGAAAATCTGCTCAATAAAAGACGGCAATGAAATCTTATACAGCGCAACCAGAGTTTCCCGATCAAACCGCCAGTTGTCTTTAAAACTCAGATGCAGATAACCATTCTTTTTAGAAACCGAATATAAGGCCATAATAAAGGCCACAATATTGCCGAGCATCGTTGCAATGGCCGCTCCGGCTACCTCAAGGCGAGGGAAAAAGAATAACCCGTTGATCAGCATGGCATTCATAATGACATTGACGATATTTGCGCTCAAATTTGTGATCATGGAGATCTTTGTATTTCCGGCACCGCGCTGTGCTGCGGTCATTGTCAAAGACATGCAGTAGAAAAAATTACCAATCATGATATAACGGAAATAAGTAACAGACAAATCAATGTAATCCGCACTTGCTCCGGCAAAAATCAGTCCCGGTCTGGCCCCGATATATCCAATGGAAGAAAGGATCGCAGAAAATACGACCGACAGGACCAAGGCATTTCTTAAAGTCAGATTAGCTTTATCCTGATTTTTTTCTCCTCTTCTTCTTGCAACAATAACATTTACCCCTACATTTAAACCTAAAATCGTCGCCATGATGACAAATTTAGGCTGGTTACATATTCCCACTGCAGCAATGGCAGCTGTACCTAAGGTACCGACCATCATGGTATCTACCGCTCCGATCAAGGCAACGAGAATCGATTCCAGTGCACTTGGCCATGCCACTTGAAACGCTCTATTAAATATTGATTTATTACTTGGAAATTCACCCAGTTTAGCTTCATCTTTGATCATTTTACTACAATCTAAAAAACCTGTACCAATCATTTTTCAAACCCCTTCCTATGTAATCACATTGTGATATTATAACAAATTATCTAATTTATTAAAAGGAAATGAATTTTCAAAAAATGAAAAAGAAATCAGAAATTAATGCTTAAATGTTTTCATATCATTTATTACTTCCGAAACTTCCGAATTTAATGATCAAATAGACTCCACCAAGAATAAGAATCTCTAAAATTATTACATCATTATTTGTTAAAGAAGTAGTATTTGATTTCACTGATGTACTGGTTGTTTTTTTGTTATGGCAATGATATTCTCCATAAGAAAGTCCCCACTTTTCACAATTCGTCCTGCATGTATGACATCCATATTTATCGGTATTTCTCGGATGAGCCAAAACCGGTAGTCTCAATACACAAGATATCAATAGTACAGAAAGTAAAACGATTATCTTCTTTTTCATAGATCCTCCTATTCAATCAATCTGAAATCAACCAAAGTGAAACAGACTGAATGCAGGAAAATTATATCAAGCCTTGGCTCCTAAAAATGTTGCTTAGTAGATAAAATTTTCACCCATCAACTTAGCTGATATTGTGTCACCTTTTCTTCATATAAATTTGAATGGATGCCATAAATAACAGATTAACTGCATCATCCTATAAAAAAACAGGAAAAACTTAATTTCCCTGTTTCCTTACTTGATTCTTTTTTATTTGAATTATGCCTTATCAGCAGAACCAAACTGCTTGATCATCGCAACGACTTTTTCCTGAATTGCTTTTGCACCCGGAGCAAGAAGTTTACGAGGATCATATCCCTTACCTTCAAGATCCTTGCCTGCTTCTACATACTTACGAGTTGCATCAGCGAATACCAACTGAAGTTCTGTATTGACATTGATCTTAGAAACACCCAAATCAATTGCCTTAGCGATCTGATCAGCAGGAATTCCTGAACCACCGTGAAGAACAAGTGGTTTACCATTTGTCTTAGCCTGGATCTCAGCTAATACATCAAAATTCAAACCTTTCCAATCAGCCGGATATTTACCATGGATATTACCGATACCAGCAGCCAGGAAATCACATCCAAGAGATGCGATATGAGCACATTCTTCAGGATCTGCAACTTCACCGTTAGAAGTAACGCCATCCTCAGTACCGCCGATTCCGCCTACTTCACACTCAACAGAGATACCTCTTGAATGAGCGAATTCAATGATTTCTTTAGACTTAGCAACATTCTCATCAAAATCAAAATGAGAACCATCAAACATAACAGATGTAAATCCTGCTTCGATACAAGCCTTAGCTCCTTCATATGAACCATGATCCAAGTGAAGAGCTACCGGAACTGTGATACCTAAGAAATCATGGATTTCCTTTACCATAGCAACAACATTCTTGTAACCGCACATGTATTTACCTGCTCCCTCAGAAACTCCAAGCATAACCGGAGAGTTTGTTTCCTGAGCAGCAAGCAGAATGGCCTTTGTCCATTCCATATTGTTGATGTTGAATGCTCCGACAGCGTAATGACCTGCATGAGCCTTTTCTAGCATTTCTTTTGCTGAAACTAACATAATTATTTCCTCCTATGTGTTTTACAGATTTATTTTATACCAAATTGTTCAAAATGAAAAGGTTAGATTGTTAAATTTTTACGAAGGACTAAAAATCCGTTGAAGTCTCTTCCTGTTTTCTGTTATAATACGAAGGGTTTAGCAAAGGAGGGACAGTTTTATGGATAAAATTGCATTCAACAATCAGCGCTACATCGAACTCCAGTCGCAAATGATTCAAAAAAGAATACAACAGTTTGACAACAAGCTTTATTTGGAATTCGGAGGTAAGCTGTTTGATGATTTCCATGCATCTCGTGTTCTTCCGGGATTCGAACCTGACAGTAAAATCAAAATGCTGATGAGCATGAAAGATAAAGTTGAAGTGCTGATCGTCATCTCTGCCAATGACATCGAAAAAAACAAAATTCGCGGAGATTTGGGAATCACTTATGATCAGGATGTTCTTCGATTGATCGATGCATTCAATACGATCGGACTTTTTGTATCCCACGTCGTCATTACACACTATACCTCTCAAAAAAGTGCTGACGCATTTAAAGAAAAACTGAAAAATCTAGGAATTAAGACCGCTCTTCATTATCCGATCGAAGGGTATCCGGTCAATGTCGAAAATATCGTTTCCGACAATGGATTTGGGAAAAACGACTACGTCGAAACCTCAAGAGAACTGGTTGTGATTACTGCACCGGGTCCGGGAAGCGGAAAAATGGCAACCTGTCTTTCACAGCTGTATCATGACTATAAGCATGGTGTGAAAGCCGGATATGCCAAGTTTGAAACATTTCCGATCTGGAATCTTCCATTGAAACATCCGGTCAACTTGGCTTATGAAGCGGCAACAGCAGATCTGAATGATGTCAACATGATCGATCCATTCCATTTGGAAGCTTATAATATTCAAACCGTCAACTATAACCGCGATGTTGAAGTCTTCCCTGTTCTTAACGCAATCTTCGAAAGAATTCAGGGAAAATCTCCGTATCAGTCTCCAACTGACATGGGAGTCAATATGGCAGGATACTGCATCCAAGATGATGAAGCGGCTTGCATGGCTTCTAAAAACGAGATTCTGAGAAGATACTACGAAGCATTATGCAGTCAACGTATCGAAGGAAAGAATTCAGATGAAGTAAATAAGATCGAAATGATCATGAACCAAGCAGGAATCACGATTAAAGACAGACCTTGTGTTCAGGCTGCCTGCGATAAGGCTGTTCAAAGCGGTGCACCGGCAGCTTGCATTGAACTCAATGACGGCACCTTAGTCACCGGAAAAACAACACCTCTATTAGGCGCGTGCTCCGCTGCTCTGATCAATGCACTAAAAGTTCTGGGCAAAATCAGCGATGATCTGCCTTTGATTTCTCCAAGTGTTATCGAACCGATATGCAGTTTGAAAATAGATAAACTGGGAAATCACAATCCGCGTTTGCACATGGATGAAACATTGATTGCTTTGGCAATTTCAGCACAGAATAATCCGCTTGCCAATCATGCGATCAAGCAGATCGAAAAACTTCGCGGATGTGAAGTTCACAGTTCAGTCATCCTCAATATGGAAGATAAAAACATATTCAAGAAACTAAAAATGAACCTGACTTGCGAACCGACTTATCAGACTAAAAAATATTTCCATAAGAAATAAACTCAAATTTAAAATCGGAATCAACTGTTTGATTCCGATTCTTTTTATTCTGCATGATCTAAGAATACTGCAATTCCGTCGTGATTGTTATCGTCTGTTACTGCATCAGCAGCCCGTTTCACTGTTTCCATGGCATTTCCCATTGCTACAGCAACACCGCAGTCAAACATGGATAGATCGTTTTCTCCATCGCCGAAAATAACTGTTTCTTCTTTTGCGATATGAAGCATTTCCTGTAATTAACGGATCGCATTACCTTTAATGATCGATCTTGGTGTACATTCCTGCCAGGTATGCGATGATCTCATAAAATTATAACGATCTCCCAGTTTAGCTGATAAAGTTTCATATGCTTCTTTTAAGACATCTTCATGATGACAGAATGTCATTTTATTAACAGATTCACTAAATCCTTCCACATCTTTCAAATCATAGATCGTACTGTATCCTTTTCTTTGGTCAGAAACCAACTTAAACACGCCTCCGGTCCAAGGAACATCCTCTGCAATATTATTTTCAAGTCGATATTGCCGTTTGATCTCTCTTAAGCTATCCGGAATATAATCAAAGATCGTCGCATCCTGAACTCCCATAATTTCAACTTCATAGGGCTTAGCCACTTCAAAGATCTCTCTGATTTCAGATGGAGTAACCTGCCCTAAAACGGTATGTTCCATTGTTTTCACCTCGGTCAAGGCTGTTCCGTTTGCACCGATAAACCATCCTTGATACTGATCCATTTCAAGCTCTTTGCCAAACCCTTCCAAGGTTTTCCAGCTTCTGCCGGATGCCAATACGACAACAACCCCTTCTTTTTCCAAAGAAATCAATTTTTCTTTTGTTCTGGATGGAATGACTCCTTCACTATTTAAAAGCGTTCCGTCCATATCCATAATAATCATTTTGTATTTCATAGTCTCTCCCTTTTTGTCTTTTTGACAATCCTTGTTTTGATTATAACAGTTTTTAAGCAAAAGCTGAACCATTATTCATAAAACTCTAAAAATAAATATGATTCAATTATAAAATATAATCTAAAATCTGCATCAGATCCTCAATGATGACTCGGCCGCAAGATTCTAATCGTTCTCTGCTTTGATGTCCTGATGTACTTAATAGGCAATCGATGCTAAGCTCAGTTGCCACCTCACTGTCATGGATGCTGTCACCGATCATGACACACTCTTGCGGATCAATTCCCTGCGTATTCATCCATTGTTTTGCTCTTTCAATTTTACCGGCCGCTTTGATATCCTGGATTCCCACCAATTCATCAAAATAGTGATCAATGTTAAATGCACTGACTTGCTCCTCAAGATAATCCTGTTTAGTTGCACTCAATACAACACATCTCAATCCTTTTTCTTTTAATTTTAAAAGCACTTCTTCTGCATGAGGTACAAGCGAGCAGCTTCTATACTGCTCAACATACGGATCCATAAATTCTACTGCCAGATCATCAAAAGACTCTTTTTCAACATCCATTCCCGCCTTCTTATAATATTCTATTACAGGAAATGTAAAGATCTCACGATATCTCTTAACATCCAATGTCTTTAAATCTCTCTTTTTTAACATGGCATTCAATAAATTTAAACATAAATCCACATCATCGATCAGTGTTCCATTCCAATCAAAAATCACAGTTGTCTTCTTCATTTTTATCTCCTCAATATCCTGGTGAAACAAGTTTTCTTTTCATTGATAATAGACTATCTCATTTCTCAAAAAAAATCAATCTTTCTTTTTATCTTAGTTGTTAAGATGCAAAATGAAAAGAAATCCTTTTCTTTAATCAATCACGACTCATTTATCATTTAAGGATTTCTTTATTCTTTACAATTTTATTGATATTCTTTTAAAGATGAAACTTGATTCATTAAATCTTTTACCCTTTTAGCCTCAACACCCAAATTTACATCTTTGTGATATTTAATAGAACTTCCGACAATAATTCCATCTGCAACCTTCAAATATTCTTTAACATTTGCATCATTAATTCCACTGCCTATCAGAAGAGGAACCTGAGGATAAATTTCTTTGATCCTTTTAATGTCTTCAATCTCAGGTTGTTTTCCTGTAGCTTTCCCTGTAATAATGACTGCAGATGCACCTGATTCATATGCTTCATGAATACTATCTTCGAGACTAATTTCGACCATAGGATAAGAATGCTTGACATGTACATCAGAAAATATCATACAATCCGAAGGGAAAAGACTTTTCTGCCTCATAAGCTTTGGTGCTGTTGTGAAGCTGATTCCATGAGTGCCGATGCGGTTTTCAACAAATGCTTCCACTCTGATAAAATCAGCTTTTGTAGCATAAGCCATAGCCCATTCTTCTTCTGTGCAATTAAATTGAATATTCAATCCAAAAGGCAGCGAAGTTCTCTCTCTAATTTTATTTGTGATGGATAACATTACAGAATATGCCTCTAATGAAATCTTATCATCATAAGGTATATCCCCAAAATTCTCAATGATGAATGCATCGATTCCACCTTCAATCAAAGCATCCAGATCATCCAAGGCCCTTTTTTCAATCCGCTCTAGATTTCCATCGTATAAAGGACTGCCAGGAAGCGGCAATAAATGAATCATGCCAATAATCGGCTTTTTCTTAAAAATTTCTCGAAACTGCAATCCTATTCCTCCGTTCTATTAAGCATAT
>CAZUVT010000036.1:0-15883 GCA_964623925.1 uncultured Erysipelotrichaceae bacterium | reverse complement strand
GAATCAAATGCTTAATTATTTTATCCCATTATTTAGGATTTGTAAAGCCTTTTTTAAAAAACTGTGATATAATGGTTGTCACGAGGTGAGTGTAATGAAAAGAATTGCTTTAATGACTGATTCATCCGCAGATATTTCTATTGAAGATGCAGAAAAAAAGGGGTTGTTTGTCATCCGCCTGCCTTTGACGATCAATGATGAAGAAGAGTTTATTGAGGAAGAGACGATATCAAGACAAGAAGTAGCTCGAAGAATGAGAAACGGGGACGTTATGAAAACATCCCAAGCAGTACTCGGAACGTTAATTTCTACCTGGGAAAAGGTATTGGAAGAATATGAAGAAATCTTATATGTGCCGATTTCATCGGGATTGAGTGGATCTTATCAGGTAGCGGCTACTTTAGCACAAAACTATGATGGCAGAGTCACCGTGGCAGATGCCAAGTTTGCCTGTTATCCGCTTCAGGGAATGCTGGAAGAAGTACAGGGCTTGATTGAAAAAGGATATGACAGCAAGACTTTGAAATACAAGATTGAAAATGAAACTTATATGTGGGCAGCTTTGCTTCCAAATGATCTTATCTATTTGAAAAGAGGAGGAAGGATTTCTCCGGCAGCTGCAGCACTCGGTAATCTTTTAAAGATCGTGCCGATTCTGAAAGTTGAAAATGGAAGCATTACGGTTCACGATAAGGTCAGGACATTCAAGAAAGCAATCCAGGTTGCAATGGATGTTGTGTGTGAAATAGAACATCCGGAAGATTTTAATTTTTACATTGTAGAAGCGGAGATGAAGGAAGTAGCTGAACAATGTGCAAAGGAAATGGAAGAAAGACTTCACCAAAAGGTTAAAGTCGTTCCGATGTATTCAACGATCTTGGCACATACCGGACCGGAAACGATTGGGTTGGGCTATGCGAAAAAATTGAAAGGATAAATCAGCGCAAGCTGATTTTTTACATGATATGAAAGCGATTGAAGTTAAGGGTAAAGTTTATCCTGTTATCATAGAAAGAAAAGCTATCAAAAATATGTATATGCGCATAAAACCGGAACAATGCCTGTTGATTACATGCAGCTTTCGGGTGAGCGATGAACAGATCGATTCTTTTATTCATGCCAAGATGAAATGGATCGAGAGTGTCATAAATAAAAGCAGATATAAATTGAGAAGTCTTGAAAACGGAAGCCGGGTGAACATACTCAATCATGAATTTGAGTTGCTTGTTCAGCAGGGAATAAAAGAGAACTGTCTGATCAAGCAAGATCAGGTTTTAATAACAGTCAAAGAATTGAATGAACAGAGAATTAATTCGGTATTTTATAAAACGATGACTTCCATGTTAAATAAGATCATTGAAGATAAAAAGGGCAGATGGGATCAAATGCTGGATGATTATCGATTGTCTTATCCACGCATTCAGATCAAGAAAATGAAAAGCCGATGGGGTTCCTGTACACCATCAAAAGGTCTGATCGTCATGAATGTCATGCTGATGCATTATCCGATGGAGTGTATCGATGCGGTCTTGCTTCATGAATATGTCCATTTGATTGTGCCGAATCATTCGAAGCGTTTCTATGAAATCATTGAAAATCATATGCCGGATTATAAACGGATCCATGCTTTACTGAAATAAAAAAGCTGTAAAATCATTGATGAAAATCAAGATTTACAGCTTTTTAATTAAATACTCTTAATGATGCTGTCCCAAGTATTCGTTCCGATTCTTCCGTCCTGAATCAGATTATTTGCTTTTTGATAATAGATGACTTTTGCATGGGTGGCAGCTCCGAAATTTCCATCTGCGGTAATTGGGGTTGTCGGTGCTGTGATCTGATTGAGATAACCCTGCATTTTCTGAACATCCAAGCCGCTTGAACCATACTCTAAAGGTGCTTGATAATGTGTTGGAAAACTTGGGGTCGGGTTAGAAATCGTCTTGTATTTTGAAATGATTTTATCCCAAGTTAATGTGCCGACAACGCCGTCTGCTGTCAAGCCGGTATTTTGCTGGAAGATACGAACAGCTGCTTCTGTCCGGTTTCCGAAAATTCCGTCTTCTGATAGAGTAGGAATCGAACTGTATATTGAACGCAGATTATTGAGATAATTCTGTAATTTCGCTACTGCAATTCCACTATATCCGTTTCTGATAACATATGCCATATTGATTTGCCTCCTTACACTGTGTAGTATATGGAATAAAATTTCTTATGAAAGGGTATTTGCCCTGAGAAAAAACTTGGATATTCACATAGGATAGATTAGGAGGGAAGAAAATGAAATTACTTGTCATAGACGAAACTTTAGGTAAAACAGAATTTTTTGATTTAGAGGATGACATGGATATGCCGTATACAACAAACGGGAAACTGACAGTGGGAGATTTTAATACGCGAAGAAGCAATGATTTTGCCTGGACCACAAAAAAATTCCTTCAGGATTATGAGTCATTCTCCGCTCATTTTAAAAGAAAGATCCCGGTCAATGCCGGATTTTCAAGAGCATTTGAAAGAGTCGCAGATGGATTTTTGCATCATCAGTTAGGAACAGCACTTGATATCGGCGGAACATTGAATCCGATCGCATTGAACAATATAGCTAAAGCCGCAGAAAATTCTGAACTATTTGATTATGTCAGCCAGTTAGATCTGATTCAGAGATTCATTCATCTGCATCAGATGAGAGAGGCAGCAGGAGATCTGCTTCCATTTTCAACAGTAAAAAAGGGAATGGTCTTATCCGATGTTGCGGTTCTTCAGGATGCTATGAAATTTATAGGATATCCAATTGAAAAAATTACCGGTATTTTCGATCAGTCGCTCGAGAATAGTGTCAAACAGTTTCAAAGAAGAAATGCTCTTGAAGAAAATGGAATCGCTGATCGCAATACTTGGATCGTATTGTATGAGAAAATGTTCCAGACTGTGCCGCTAGTACAATGACAAAATGAAAACGTTTTCATTTTTCTGATGAAATTTTTGATTTTCAGTAACCTTTTTATCAAAAAGCACTTGTCAAATCAACTGGTTGAGTTAAAATAAGAGTATAAATAACCAACCCGAAGGAGTGATTATAATGAATACAGGTGTAATCCAGATCCCAGCAAAAGATAGGGTAGATCGTGGGGATGTTGTGGTTTTAAACTGTGTTTTCGGGTGGAACTTGTTGAATTTTTAAGATGGAGCAAATACGCGCCATCTTTTTTTCAACAATTGTATTGTCGAGGAGGAGGACATAAATATGAACCAGACAAACAAAGAATTTTTCGATGCAGCTGCTGCCGGAGATTTTGCTAAAGTATGTGCTGCAGTAAATCAGGGCGCAGATGTAAACATTGCCAATGGTGATGAAAGAACCGCATTGATGAGAGCGAGCAAAAGAGGACATAAGGAGATCGTTCAGTTTTTATTGGATAATGGTGCCGATGTGCGTGCCCGTGACTTTAATAATAAGACAGCGTTAATGGGTGCAGCCAAAAAAGGCCATCTGGATATCGTAAAAATGCTTGTGGAGGCAAATTCCAACGTCAATGCCAAAGACAGCAACGGAAGAACCGCATTGATGAGAGCTGCTTTTTTAGGTCAAGGCGATGTAGTGGAATATCTGATTCAAAATCATGTTGATTTAAATATGAAAGACAGCAAGGGAAGAACGGCGTTGATGGAAGCTGTCAATGCATATAAGGGAGATGTCGTTAAACTCTTGGTAGAAGCAGGTGCAGATGTCAATGCGCAAGATAATGAAGGATGTACAGCGCTGATGAGAGCGGCTTACAGCGGACATAGGGAATTAATTGAATACCTTTTGGAAAAAGGCGCAGATAAAGAAGTTCTGGATAACAATGCCAATAAGGCGATCCATTATGTAATTCAGTATAATTTTGAAGGCTTGAAGGACCTTCTGAAATAGAGGTGGCATTATGAGAGACTATTTAGCGAGTGAAGTAAGAAATATCGTTTTATTGGGGCACAGCCAGGCAGGAAAAACAAGTGTTGTCGAATCCATGCTTTATTTTACAAAAGTGACGGATCGAATGGGAAAGACAGTAGATGGAAACAGCGCTCTTGATTTTGATTCAGAAGAAATCAAGCGCGGCATGTCTGTCTATACTGCATTGCAGCCGGTTGAATGGAAAGACTGCAAGATCAATTTTATTGATACTCCGGGATATCTGGACTATGAAGGAGAAATGATCAGTGGTTTTTCTGTAGGAGATAATGCACTTATTGTTGTGGATGCGAAAGAAGGAGTTCAATCCACTACCGAAAGAGCGTGGAAGATGGTCACTGAAAGAAAAATGCCGACGATCTTCTTCATTAATAAAATGGATGATGAAAATGCAGTTTTCCAGAAAGCTTATGATGAACTTCATAATCGTTTTGGAAAATCAGTTATTCCGTTCGAAGTCCCGATCATTGAGAATCAGAAAGTAGTCGGATCAGTTAATATCTTGCGTAATAAAGCATGGTACTACAACGATCTGAGTGCGGCAAAAGAAGTTCCGGATGCAATGAAAGATGAAGTTGCTGCCTATTATGATCAGATTGCAGAAGCGATTGCGATGACCGATGATGAATTGATGGAAAAATATTTCAGCGGTGAAGCATTTGATGAAAAAGAAATGGCAAAAGGACTGCGAATCGGGGTCAGAAGCGGTGAAATCCGTCCGGTATACTGCGGCAGTGCTTTGCAGCAGACAGGTGTTGAACGCTTAATGGATCTGATTACGGAGTACTTCCCAAGCTATGGAGAAAAAGGTGTTGTTGAGGCTTTAGATGCCAATAATGAGCCGGTTCTTCTGGAGACGAATGAAAAAGAAGAGTTTACTGCTCAGGTATTCAAAACAATCGTCGATCCGTTTGTTGGAAAGATTTCTTACTTAAAGGTGATGACCGGTGTTTTAACATCTGATTCCCAAGTTATTAATGTCCGCGAAGATAAACCGGAAAAAGTGAATCAGATCTATATCGTAAAAGGAAAATATCAGGAAGCTGTGGGAAAATTGTTTACCGGCGATATCGGAGCGATCGTAAAACTTCAGTTTACAGAGACGAATGATACTTTGGCAACAAAAGTCAAACCGGTTCATTATGCCGATATTGCTTATCCGCGTCCGATGCTGGGTGTTGCAATCTGGCCTAAGAGTAAAAATGATGAGGATAAGATGAGCTTCGGCTTGCAGAAGATCCTGGAAGAAGACTATACATTGCAGTTAATCAAGAATGTTGAAACCAGAGAAAGTGTTCTATACGGTATTGGTGATCAGCATATTGATGTTGCTTTGAATAAATTGAAGACAAAATATAAAGTTGAAGTAACCACAACGGTTCCAAAAGTTCAATATCGCGAAACGATCAGAAAGACAGTTGAGGCTCAAGGGCGTCATAAAAAGCAGACGGGCGGAGCAGGACAGTTTGGTGATGTTTGGGTAAGATTTGAACCGGCAGAAACTGAAGAAATGATTTTTGAAGAAGATGTATTCGGTGGAGCAGTTCCAAGAAATTTCTTCCCGGCTGTTGAAGCAGGATTAAGAGAATGTATGGAAAAAGGTGTTCTTGCCGGATATAAAGTTGTCGGCGTTAAGGCAACACTGTATGATGGATCCTATCATCCTGTCGATTCAAAGGAAATCGCCTTCAAAGCAGCGGCTCGCTTAGCTTATAAAGCAGCTATGCCAAAAGCTTCACCGGTATTGCTGGAGCCAATCGGTAAAGTCGAAGTCGTTATTCCAGAAGAATATACGGGAACGATCATCGGTGATTTCAATAAGCGTCGTGGTATCATCATGGGAATGGATCTTCATGAAAACGAGCAGAAGATCTCTGCTGAAGTACCAATGGCTGAAATGCAGAAATATGCGACAGAACTTCGCTCTATGACACAGGGAAGAGGCCAGTTCGTAATCGAATTTGATCGCTATGAACAAGCTCCGAACAATGTTGCGGAAAAAGTAATCAAAGAAGCGGAAAAAGAAACAGAGGAAGATTAATAAAAGGGCTGTTGCATGATACATGCAGCAGCCTCTTTAGAATGGGGAATGAATAGAGAGGAGAAATAAATTTGGAGAATGAAAAAGTATTCAACATGAAATTCGCTAAAATCTATACTCTTTTAGTTCAAAAGGCAGAAAAAAAGGGTAGAACGAAAGAAGAAGTGAATCAGATCCTTAATTGGATGGTTGGAGTTGATGAAGATAAGCTGGAAATTTATTTAAAAGAGGATGTCAGTATTCGGGAATTTTTTGAACGAGTGCCAAGTTATAATCCAAATTGTGATCTTATCAAAGGCGTTGTATGTAATGTTCGCGTCGAAGAAATACAAGATCCGCTCATGAAAAAAATAAGACAGCTCGATAAACTGATTGATGAGCTGGCAAAAGGAAGATCTATGGATAAGATATTGAGAAAAGGAATAAATCAGAAGTGATTTATTCCTATTTTATCATTTAAGTGATTGGATCAGAGCTTCAGCACAGCGAATGCCGTCCAACGCGCTGGAAACGATTCCACCGGCATACCCGGCACCTTCTCCGCAAGGGAAAAGACCTTTTACATTGATGGATTGATAAGATTCATCACGATTGATCCGAATCGGCGAACTGCTTCTGGATTCGATTCCGGTCATAATGGCATCTTTTCCGGCAAATCCCGGGATCTTTTTATCAAAATTTCTAAATCCTTCTTCCAGACTTTGACAGATTTCTTTGCTGAAGAGCCGGTGGAAGTCGACAAATCTTGTTTTAAGAGAATATGTGGGAAGAACTTTTTCAAAATGATCTGAGCATTGATGATTTAAAAAATCCTCGATTCGCTGAACAGGGGCGGAAAAATCACCTCCACCCAGCTGATAAGCTCTTTTTTCTAAATTTCGTTGATAGGTCAGGCCGTCTAAAACGCCTTTGCCAAAATCGTCAGTTGTCACTTGAACTAAGATAGCGCTATTGGCATTGATTCCATCTCGTGCTTTATAGCTCATGCCATTGATGACAAGATGTTCTTTTTCAGAACTGCTGGGGACAACGGTTCCTCCGGGGCACATGCAGAAAGAATAGACACCACGACCATTGGAAGAAGTATGGGTCAAACGATATTCGGCAGCTTTTAATCGCGGATGGGATGCAAACCCGCCATATTGGGTCTTATTGATCAAGGATTGAAGATGCTCAACGCGAACACCGACGGCAAAATTTTTAGCTTGCATCGCAACATGAAGATCATTCAGCCGGATAAAAGTATCTTGAGCACTGTGTCCAATTGCGAGAATGACATGATTGCTGTAAATGAATTGATCCTTGACTTTGACGGCCATGATCTCATCCTGATTCATGACAAAATCAGTGACAGCAGCGTCGAAGAAGATTTCTCCCCCCAGCTGTTCGATTTTCTTGCGCAAGTTTTTTACGATCCGGCGAAGATGATCTGTTCCGATGTGAGGGTGAGCACTATAGCGAATCTCTTCATCTGCTCCTGCTTCGATCAATTCATCGTTGACTTTGATAATCCGCGGATCTTTTATTCGGGTTGTCAGTTTGCCGTCAGAAAATGTTCCGGCCCCGCCTTCGCCGAACTGAACATTGCATTCCGTGTCCAACTCACCGGTTTTCCAAAATCGCTCTACTTTCTCAATGCGCGTATCCATATCGGATCCCCGCTCAAAAACTAAAGGCTTTAATCCGGCTTCGGCGAGAATCAGGGCAGCAAATATACCGCCGGGACCAAATCCGATCACGATCGGCCGATTTGTAAAGCGTTTGGATTTTACTTCGATCGGTTCATAAAACTGCGGTGTATAGGAAGAAATATTTTCCAATCTCTTTTTCAGCAGCTTCTCTTCATTTTTTACTTCACAGGCAACGGTGTAGACAAAGAAACAATCCTCTTTTCTGGCATCAATGGATTCTTTTAATATTGTAAGATTATGAATATCCTGAATATCAATTTTCAGCTTTTTTGCAACGATCTTATTTAAATCTTCCACTGTTGTATCCAAAGGACATTTCAATTGCGTTATCTTAATCATATTCATCACCTGTTTTATTATAACAAAGAACTTCGCTTTTGAATCTGAAAACTTTAACATTGTAAAAAAATAATCCTTCCTCTATAATAAAGAAGAATATATTGAGATAAGATTCAAGATCTGAATTTAATGAAAGATAGAGGAAAATATGAAAAAATGTATCGGTTGCGGTGTCGTACTACAGAATAGTGATCCGAAAAAGATAGGATATACTCCCAAAGAAAACAGTGATTATTGTCAAAGATGTTTTAGAATCACGCATTATGATGACCTGACTATTTCGATGAATCAGGGAATTGATGATGAAGACAGTTTAAATGAAATCGCCAAAATAGAGAATGCTTTGATTATCTGGGTCGTTGATCTATTTGATTTTGAATCCAATATGATCTTAAATCTGTATAAACGTCTTCGGCATTTACCGATCTTAATGGTAGGAACGAAAAGAGATATTCTGCCACAGACGATGTCTCTTGAAAAAATCAGAATATTTGTATTACAAAGATGTGATGAATTGGATATTCATATTCGGGATCTGGTCATCACCGGATCTTATGGAAAAGAGGGCAGAGAAGATGTTTTAAATGCGATTCGGCAACATCAAAAGGGAAAAAACATTGTTTTTGTCGGAAAAGCGAATGCGGGGAAAAGTACTTTGATCAATGCACTTTTAAGCGAAGATCCGATCTTGACCGTATCCCGATATCCGGGAACGACCTTGGATTTGAATAAAATAGAAACGGAAGACTTTACATTTTATGATACACCGGGATTGGAAAATAAAGAAAGCATGCTGAATGAAGTGAACGATAAAGATCTGAAGATGATCGTCTGTTCAAAGAGCGTTAAACCGGTCGTTTTTCAAGTGCGGGGCAATCAGAGTTTTGCCGTAGGTGGGTTGGCAAGGATTGATTTTGAGAAGATCAAAGGAAGCGTGGTCTTTTATATGAATGATCGATTGAAGATTCATCGGGGAAAAATAGAAAATGCCGATCAGTTATGGAAAGATCATTATAAAGAACTGTTAAAACCTTGTACTAAAACGGATCTTAAGGAATTTAAACTTGTGATGCTTAACCCACTCAAAGAAAAGTTTGATCTTGTCATTAACGGATTGGGATGGTGTTCGATCAGCGGAAGTGTCCGATCGATCGTGGTTTATGTGCCGGAAAATGTGAAGGTAGAGATTAGAAAGGCGATGATATAACATGTTGACAAACAAACAGAAAAAATATTTAAGAGCTCTCGGAAATAAAAGAAAATCTTTATTTCAAATCGGGAAAGACGGGCTTTCCTACAACTTATTCAATACGGTCAGTGACACGTTGGAAGCTCATGAATTGGTAAAAGTGAATGTTTTAAAAAGCTGTATGGATGATTTTGAAGAATTGACTTTTGATCTGGCTGCCAATACTCATAGCGAGGTAGTTCAGGTGATTGGAAGAACGATCCTTTTATATCGGCCAAGTAAAAAGCATCATGTGATCGAGGTGCCGAATGATTAAAGCATTGTGCTTAAAAGGACCTTTTGACCCGATTACAAATAAGCATTTGGAAACGGCCAAACGTTTTTTAAAAAGTCGTGATTACAAAGAAGTTCTTTTTATGATCGAAGAAGAGGGAATCGCTTCTTATCAAGATCGGCTTGAAATGGTCAAATTGGCAATCAAGCCTTATCGCAAAATGAAACTGAAAGCAAAAAGCAGTTATGCAGAAGAGGAGATCCGTTATATGGACATCCTTTCGTCGGATGAGAAATTGGCGAGAGAAGGACATTTCAATAAAACGAGTCGAAGTGTGAATATTTATTTGACTGATCACGCTTTATATCTGGATCAAATCGTAGATGCATGGTGTTTTGAAAAAAGGGCGGCTCATGTTCGTTCTATGACTGCGCTGGCTAAAGAGCTGGCTGTAATTCATCATTGTGATGTTCAAAAAGCTACACAGGCCGGAATGTTGCATGATTTATGCAAGAATATGGATGGAGAAGCGGCGAAACAGATCATGGAAGCTTTTTATCCCGAATCCTGCTCGCTGTCGGATAAAATATGGCATCAGTTTACGGCAGAATATGTTTTGAAGCACATTATGAGATTAAGAGATAAGCAGGTGATCAATGCCGTGAGACATCATGTTTTAGGAGATCATCGGGGGAATCTGAGCCGAATTATTTTTATTGCGGATAAGATCGACCCGGGAAGAGGGTATAATATTGATGATCAGCTTGCGATAGCGAAAAGAAGTTTAAAAGCAGGCGCAATCGATGTGAAAAGCAATCAGCAGAAATATTTAAAAGGAGAAAAATTGTGAGCGAATTATTACAGGTTATTTTACATACATTAGATTCTAAGCAGGCGGAAGAGATTACAGTAATGGATTTTGAAGGGAAAAACCCTTTTACCGATTATTTTGTCATCGCTACTGCAAATAATCTTCGCTTAAGCAACGCTTTGGCCGACTACCTTGAAGAAGCAGTCTATAAAGCCGGCTATGAAGTTCGAAGCATTGAAGGGAAAGATACGAAATGGATCTTGATTGATTGTTATGAGGTCATCGTCCATCTTTTTGTCGGTGAAGAAAGAGCTGTTTATGATTTGGAAACGCTTTGGGGCGATGTGCGAAGAATAAGAGGCAACCAATGAGTCGATATGAAGTGCTTGCCAAATATTATGAATCCTTGATCCAGGAAGAAGATGCTGTTTTAAAATGGCTTGATTTTACATTGAAACATTGCGTCGGTACTGAATTTTTGGAATTGGCATGCGGATGCGGCGATCTCGCTTATAAGCTATCCACATGTGGGAAAAAAGTCTTGGCAACCGATTTATCTTCGCAGATGATTGAAGAGGCAAAAAAACGTTATTCCTCTGAAAACTTAGCTTTTGAAGTCATGGATATGCTGGATTTCACAACGGATAAGAGTTTTGATACGATCTGCTGCTATTGCGACAGTTTTAATTATCTTGAAAATATGGATGAAGCAGCAAAGGTATTTGAAAATGTTTACACACATCTTCATGAAAATGGCGTATTTTTATTTGATATGCATTCGTTGGATAGACTGAAAGAGTTTGAAGATGAATATATTGAAGAAGGGATGCTCGATGAAAATGTCGGTTATCAGTGGACGATAAACAGCGAACAGGATAAGATCTATCAGCATCTTGCCTTTTATACGCCAAATGGTCTTGAAGAGGAAGAACATTTACAGACTGTTTTTGATCCGATCAGAATTATGGGACTCATGGAAAGGATCGGATTTGATGTGACCTGCAAAACTGATTTTGATCAGGACGGGATCACATCGGGAGAGAAGATTTTTATCATTGGGAGGAAAAAGAAATGATTGGTATTATCGGAGCAATGGAGGAAGAGATTCAGGAAATCCTGAATCTGACAAAGGATATAAAGCATATCTCTTATCAAAATATCGATTTTTATGAAGGAATCATGAATCATACACCGGTTGTCGTGATGAAAAGCGGAGTTGCCAAAGTTGCGGCAGCGATGACGACTACGGTTTTGCTGGAACATTATGATGTTAAAGGTTTGATCAATATCGGTACTGCCGGTGGATTAAAAGAAGAGGAAGAAGTGCTTGATGTCATCATATCGACAAAAGTGGCTCATCATGATGTTGATGTAACTCCGTTTAACTGGCCGCGGGGATTTGATCAGACTAAAACCTGTTACAGTGCCGATGAGCGATATATTCAGGCCATCAAAAATGTAATTGATGAAAAAGACAGAGTCTGGGTAGGTCCTTTGGTTTCCGGTGATAGCTTCATCTACAATGAAAAGCAGGTTTCGGAAATATTAAAATATTATCCGGAAGCGCTCTGTGCTGAAATGGAGGCAGCGGCAGTAGCGCAAGTCGCAACCCATTTCAATAAGCCGTTTGTCATCATTCGTTCGCTTTCTGATATTACGATTCGCGATAAGAATGAATTGACTTTTGATGAATATGTCGTGATTGCTTCAAAAAGAAGTGCAGAATGGTGCTATAAAGTCGTCGATCAATTGGAAGAGTTCGATTCCCATTGATGCAATCCTGGCTCAATAATTTAAGTTCGCTTGAATTTTGGCTGAATATTCTTGAGCAGTTTAAAAGTTTTGGATGGCTTGCACCGATTTGTCTTGCTTGTCTTGAATCTTTTTTTCCGGCCTTGCCGCTTTTGGCAATTATTTCATTTAATCTTGCCGTATATGGATTGTTCGGAGGAGCTGTTGCATCCTGGATCGGAACCTCGCTTGGCAGCTGTATTGTCTTTCTTGTTTTCAGAAAAGGAATAAAACCGGTCTTTTCAAAATTGAATAAACCGATCGTGTTGAAAAAAACACATTTTCCGATTTTAAACGAATTCAATGTTTTGTTTCTATACTGCTGTCCCTTTGCACCGGGAAATCTGCTGAATGTCGTCTTGGGCTGCTCTGATTTTAAAATGCGATCCTTTTTTAAAATCGTTTTATTAGGCAAAGCCGTATTTATTATTCTTGTTGTCTTATTTAATGTCATGGGATATCATTTTTTAAAAAGCTGGCAAGGATGGCTGATCCTTGGCTTGGGTTTATTCGTTTTTTTCATCCTTAAGAAGAAATCAGAATTTCGTATTAAGATGAAACAGGAATAAGCCTTTTTCTATGCAATTTGAAAAAAGAGTGATAAAATGAATAGGAATTAAGGAGTTTTGATTATGAATGTAAGTGAATTATCAGAGAAACTAAGAAATAATGTCAATCAGGTCATGGTAGGATGCGAAGAAGCAACCGACTTGATTTTTATGTGTCTTTTAATCGGCGGACATGTTCTTTTAGAAGATGTTCCGGGAACCGGAAAAACAATGCTTGCTAAGACGATCGCTAAAAGCTTGAATGTGAATTTTAAGCGGATCCAGTTTACCCCGGATCTGATTCCGAGCGACCTGATCGGTATTAATTTTTATAACCAGGCAAAAGGTTCTTTTGAATTTAAGGATGGGCCGCTCTTTTCCCAAAAGATTTTGGCAGATGAGATCAATCGCGCTGCACCGCGTACGCAGTCTGCTTTATTGGAAGCGATGGAAGAGGGCCAGATCAGCGTGGATGGAATCACGACAAAACTCAATTATCCTTTCTTTGTGATGGCTACACAAAACCCAATCGAAAATAACGGCACCTTTCCGCTTCCTGAAGCGCAGCTTGACCGCTTTATGATCAAGATGAGTCTGGGTTATCAAAGCAAGGAAAATGAGATCCGGCTTTTGAAAGACCACAGTTCAAAGAATCTGTTGGATGAAATAAGCAACATTATCGAAATTCAGGATCTTGTCATGATGAAAAAGGAAATAGACGAGGTAGTCGTCAGCGATGCCATTTATTCTTATGTTGTCGATCTTGTCGAAGCAACTCGTACTCATGCTTCTGTATCCTTAGGTGTCAGTACAAGGGGATCGCTGCAGATGATCAAATGTCTGAAAGCTTACGCGGCAATAAAGGACCGCAATTATGTCTTGCCGGATGATGTAAAAAAACTGGCACTTGTTGTATTCCCGCATCGCATGATCCTGAATCATCTTACATTTACTGATGAGATCACTTCTACTTCTGTTATCGAAGAGATCTTGAAAGATATCAAAGCTCCGACCGAAGAGTTCAAAGGATAATAGACGATGCAGATATTTTCTACAGCACTTTTCTTTCTTTTGGCTGTGCTTATCTTTGCCCGATATTTTTCGAAGCATTGCTGTGATCATGTTCATGTCAATCATTCAACGGATAAGCAGCGTGTCAATGTGGGACAATCTTTTTTATACACATTTGAAATCATCAACAAAAAGATCCTGCTTTTGCCGGTGATCAAGATCATTTTTACGCTTCCGACCTCTTTTGCCATTGAAAATGATAAAAAAACGATTCAAGCAGAGAAAATCGATCAGACAACTTACATCTACACCATCACAACTTCACTTTTGAGTTATCAGAAGGTGAAAAAAAAGTTGAAGTTTATTCCTGCAAAAAGGGGATACTATGTTTTACGAGTCAATGTTCGACTTTTGGATTTTTTGGGTCTGAGAAATATTCCGCTGATTGAAAATGAAGAAACAGTGATTCTGGTTCATCCAAAAGGAAATAGCGAGCCTGCTTCTTTTATCGATTCAAATTCTTATCAGGGAAACCAGATCGTAACAAGATGGATTTTGCAAGATCCTATCTTTTACTCAGGAATACGCGAATATGATCAAAGAGACAGTTTAAAAGATATTGACTGGAAAGCTAGTGCCAAATCGAACAAGCTTTTAGTCAAGAAATATGATGCTACATCGGATACGGAAATCTGTACATTCCTGTTTACAGAATATAAAGACCGTTTTTTGAAAGACTATGATTCCTTTGTAGAAAATTCGATTGAAATAATGGCATCTATGATCAAAGAAGCTTACAGAAATCAGATCCCGATGGGGATTGCAACTAATATGGCAATGAAAAATAAGATGTCCGATTACTGTGAAATTCAATCCGGATCATCCCATTATGTAAGATTGCTGGATTTTTTAAGTTGTATTTCCGATTATGCAAAATACGCTCCGCTTGTTTACATGCAAACACATTTCAATTCATTCGAAAAGAAAAATTGTCTTTTTATTATGTTTTTCTATGAAATAAGCGAGCAGAGTGCGGAAATGGTCAATCATCTGGCTAAATCCGGATTCAGAGTCAAAGTTTTTTCCTTGAATTCATGCAAAACTGCACTGCATCGTTCTGTTGAATTCTTCAAGATGAAAAGCGAGGTGAATCTATGCGGCGAATAAATGAAGCTTTAGGTATGATGATCGAGTCGATCTATGATTCATTGACTCTCTATTTTGTGTTTATCGTCTGCATGATGAATTTCTTTGTCGGAAGAATCATGAATGAGTTTCTTTTGATTACGATCGGATTTATCATTCTTGTGCGATTGGCATTGCCTGTGATTCGAAAAAAAAGATCTTCCCGTATTATTTTCATTGCCTTTGTCTTTTTGGCATCTTTCATTCTTTCATGTATGATTTTGATGAAAGACGGAGTCATCTTCTTGCTTCTGGGATTTGGGTATTTTATCCTTTGTGGGTTTCATGTCTTGATCAAAGACAGAAAGGGAAGCTATCTTCCCGAAGAGATGAAAAAACTCCTGATCATCCTATTTTTCAGCGGATTTATGACTTTGTACCTGCGTTCCAAAGCGTATCTTGAAGTGATCAATGAAATAGCTTCATTCTATTGTTTGTTTTCTATTATTTATTTGGTAAGAATGAATCTGATTCATGAATACAGGGATTCTTCTATGCAAGTGAACAGTCATTCCAATATCGTTTTTGTCAATCTGTTATCTCTGATCGTGGCGCTTATTTTTGTCGGTTTGCAAAAAAATGTACTGACTTGGTTTCCGTACTTGTTTTTGTTGATCGCCATGGGTGCAGTGGAATTGTTCAATCACATATGGGGTGTGATCAATTGGATCTTGCAGACGATCTTGGCAATCTCATTGAAGATCCACCCGAACGGTTATACGAAGACGGGAAGCGAAAATCCGGATAGTTCAATGGAAGAATTGATCTTTCAGGAAGAAGCGCCATCAAGAGACTTGGAAGATATTCAAGGGGCAGTAGAACATTATGAGGGAATCCGGATCTTCGTTATTATCGTCATCTTGATCCTGCTGGCCGTTTTGATTTATTTCTGCTACAAGAAGATGAATTCAGCACTGGATGAAAGTCTGGGAGATCCGGAAGAAAAATCTTTTGTTTTCTCTAAAGAAGAGTGGAAAGATTCCATGAGAAAGAAAATCAATCAGTTTTTAGGAAGAGATCTGATTGATCCGATTCGCAAAAAATATGT
>CAZUVT010000035.1:0-15899 GCA_964623925.1 uncultured Erysipelotrichaceae bacterium | reverse complement strand
AACGCAAAGCCCAATCCCCCGGCAGCTCCGGCTCCCGCCAGATGATGGGTATCACATTCAAATTCTTTTTCCACGATTTTTGAATAATCGTTCAAAGCCTGATCCATGATTTTTACGGTTTCTTTATCTGCACCCTTTTGCGGTCCAAATACAGCACTTGCTCCATTTTCTCCGCATAAAGGATTATTCACATCAGAGGCGATCGTAAATAAACATTGACGAAGAAGAGGATCCATCTTATCCGTTTTCATATTTCGAACGGCAAGAAGATCTCTGCCATAACATCCGACTGTTTCTCCATTTTCGTCTGTAAATTCTGCTCCTAATGCCTGAAGCATGCCTAATCCGCCATCGTTGGTTGCACTTCCTCCTAGGCCAATCACAAACTCTCTGCAGCCTTTTTCAAATGCGTCTTGGATCATTTCTCCCAAACCGTAGGTTGTTGTATTCATTGGATTCCTTTGATTTTTTTCAATCAGATTCAATCCGCAGCAGACTGCACTCTCAATAATTGCCTTTTTACCTACAATTCCATAGGAAGCCCAGACTTTCTTCCCGACAGGACCTTGAACCATAATTCTTTCTCTTCTTCCATTTGATCTGTACATCCAGGCATCTAACATGCCTTCCCCACCATCTGCCAGCGGATAAACACAGGCTTGAGCTTGAGGATCAACAGACTCTATTGCCTTCTTTACTGCACAACCGGCTTCTATGGATGTCAAACTTCCTTTGAAAGAGTCAATCGCAATGACAATTTTCATTCATATCCCTTCTCTCTTTTGTATTAAATTTCATCTCTTATTTCTTATTAATTAAAGCAGATCAAATATCTCTGCTAAACGATTTTTTTGACCGGGAGTAAATTCGTCCCGATTCAACAATTCATAAAAAACTGATTTATCAACCCACTGATAGGCAACCGTTTCTTTGTCCTGCAAAGTAATATTCCATTTGTTTTTTATTGTGTGATAGACAAATGTTGAATACAACGCATCGTCATCAAGATGATGAGCTATGCATTTCAAATCCGATTCTGATGCCTCAATTCCGGTTTCTTCTTTTAATTCGCGCAAAGCCCCTTTAAGAACAGACTCACCTTTCAGCACGCTTCCGCAGGTACACTCCCACTTGGATCCAAATCTTTTTCCTGGATGTCTTTGAGTAATCAATATTTCATCCTTTTCATTGATTGTAATGATCTCAACGACCTGATGGTAAAGCGATGGATCATGCGGAATACCTCTTTCCAAATCGATTCCAAGAAGATTTCCAAACTGATCAACCGCATCAAAAAATTCTCTTTTCTCTTTTTCTTTCTCTACGATACAGATCATGCATATCGCATATCCGGGAATATCCTCACTCAATTTCTGTTCGATTACCCGTAAATGATTTTCTTTTAATTCTTTGTTAAATTGTTTGAAACTTATTGCCCGATAAGAAGTTGAAGACAGCATTAATTTTGTACCGGAAGGAATGTGTGTTCTCTCTGTTAATTCAAATGCCTGATCGATATTTGAACTGTATTCCTTTTCACCATCTCCCTGAATGATGATCATGGCTTTCCCTTCGTACTTTAAATGTTCCCGTATAAACTCATAAAACGCTTTTCGATGCTCATCCAAAACAAGCATATGCAGAACTCCGATCGAATAAATAAAGTCGAATTTCTCATCCAGCTTTTCTTTGATCACATCTACGACTCGAAAATGATCCGCCTTCTCTTTAGCCAGACTTTTGCATGTTCTGATTGCTTCTTCTGAACAATCAATTCCCAAAAGATGATGATATCCTTTTTTTAACAGGTAAAGGGCATTCATCCCCTCACCGCAGCCGATCTCTAAGATTGAATCATGTTCTTTAATAAAAAGAGCTTTCATCGCTTCTATGATTTCATTCGGAAATTGAGAATCTCCCCATAAAATATTGTGGCTGTGCACTTGTTTGTAATGTTCATCATATGCGTAATAATATTCTTTATTCTCATCCATGTGGATCTCTCCTGTAAAGTTTGATAATTATACCATAAAATGCATAAAAAAACATCGCTTCCCACAAAACGATGTTTTTAAACTTATGATAATTCCACCGAACCCGTATAGAGCTGATAATATGTCCCTTTTTCTGCAATCAGGGATTCATGATTTCCTCGTTCGATGATCCTTCCGTGTTCCAGAACCAGAATCGCATTTGAATTTCTGACAGTAGAAAGTCGATGGGCAATCACAAAGACCGTTCTTCCTTCCATCAGCTTATCCATTCCCTCCTGAATGATCGATTCTGTTCTTGTATCGATGGAAGATGTTGCTTCATCCAGAATCAGAACCGGAGGATCCGCAACTGCTGCCCTGGCAATAGATAAAAGCTGTCTTTGACCTTGCGAGAGATTCGCTCCATTTGCGGTCAAAACTGTATCATACCCTTGCGGCAGATGTCTGATGAATCCATCGGCATTGGCCAGTTTCGCTGCTGCTACGACTTCTTCATCAGTCGCATCCAATCTTCCATAACGAATATTCTCTTTTACTGTTCCCGTAAACAGACTTGTATCCTGTAAAACGATTCCCAAAGAGCGGCGAAGATCTGATTTATTGATTTTATTTATATTGATTCCATCATAATGAATCTTCCCGTCTTGAATATCATAGAATCGATTGATCAGATTTGTAATCGTGGTCTTTCCTGCTCCGGTTGAACCGACAAAGGCAATTTTCTGACCCGGTTCCGCAAATAAGGATACACCATGAAGCACCGTCTTATCCGGTGTATAACCAAAGTCGACATTGGTAAAACGGACATCTCCTTTCAGTTCCGTATAAGTCAAAGTTCCATCATGATGAGGATGTTTCCAAGCCCATTTACCTGTTCTTTGATCCGACTCATGGATTTCTCCGTTCTCATCGATCGTACAATTTACCAATTGTACATAACCTTCATCATACTCAACTTTTTCATCGCACAAATTAAAGATACGATCTGCGCCGGCAAGTCCCATTACAATTGAACCGAATTGCTGAGTGATGTTATTGATCGGCATGGAGATACTTTTAGTGAACTGCAGGAAGCTGGCTATCTTTCCCAGTGATAAAGCTCCGATTCCGCTTATTGCCATCGCCGATCCGACAAGGGCAATGATTACATAAATCAAATTAGCCAGATTCATGGAGACAGGACCCATAATATTCGATAAAATGTTGGCCGTTCTTGCACTGTTGAATAAATTATTATTCAAATCATTGAACTCTTGGATTGCTTCTTCTTCATGGTTAAAAACTTTGATTACTTTTTGACCTTCCGTCATTTCTTCAATGAAGCCGTTAAGACTTCCAAGAGCCGCTTGCTGCTTGATGAAATAAGCAGAACTTTTAGAAGCTAATTTCCCGGATAGCTTAGTCAGGATCATAAATAATGCCAGAACCAAAACGGTAAGCAGCACACTGATTCTGATCATGCAGATCAAAACGCCGATAATCGTTATTGCTGCTGTCAACAGCTGCGGCATGCTTTGGGAAATCAATTGACGCAACGTATCGGTATCGTTGGTAAATCGCGACATGGTATCACCATGAGCATGAGTATCAAAATAATTGATAGGCAGTTTCTGCATATGATCAAACATTTCATCTCGGATATTTTTCAATGTGCCCTGTGAAACTTCGATCATCAGTCTGTTATAGAGCCAGGAACAGAACGCTCCGAAGGCATACAGACAAGCCATCATGCACAAAGCTTTCAACAAACCGGAAAAATCAGGATTCTCACTGCCGATCAGCGGTGTTATATAAGTGTCAATCAACGGTTCCAGAAAGCGATTTGCAGCAATACTGGTCAAGGAACTGACAAGCAGTGCAATAGCCACGATCAAAACCAAACCCGAATAATTTTTCATGATCAGTGACATCAGTCTTTTGAAAGTTGAAGTTGTTTTCTTCCAATCAATTGTCTTTAAATCTACATGAGCTCTCGGTCCTCTTCCCGGACCGCCTTTAGGTCTCATGGGTTCTTTTCTGCTTTCTTCTGCCATTATTCCTTGCCTCCTTTCACCTGTTGATTATAGATATCTTTATAAATTTCATTGCTTTCCAATAATTTTGCAGGAGTATCAAATGCTGTAACTCTTCCATCCTCTAAGATCATGATCCGATCCGCATCTTCGATCGAAGAAATTCGTTGAGCGATGATAATCTTTGTTGTATCCGGGATTTCTTCCCTGAATGCACGTCTGATCAATGAATCTGTTCTTGTATCAACCGCACTTGTGGAATCATCAAGAATCAAAATCTTCGGTTTTTTCAACAGTGCCCGCGCAATGCATAGCCTCTGTTTCTGCCCGCCGGAAACGTTCGTTCCTCCCCGCTCGATGCGTGTATCATAACCATTTGGAAATTCATTGATAAAGTCATCTGCCTGAGCCAATTTACAGACACGAACCACTTCTTCATCCGAAGCCTCTTTATTGCCCCATCGAATATTCTCGGCAATAGTTCCTGAAAACAACACATTTTTTTGCAAGACCACCGAGACTTCATCTCGTAAAGTTTTCAGATCGATTTCCTTAACATCTGTTCCCCCTACTTTAATGACACCCTTGCTGACATCATACAATCGGGAAACAAGATTAACTAAAGATGTTTTTGAAGAACCGGTCGCTCCCAAAATTCCAATCGTTTCTCCCGAGCGGATCCGGAAATCAATATCTTCTAATACAAAGTTATCATCTTTGTGATAGGAAAAAGAAACATGATCAAATTCAATCGACCCGTCTTTAACTTCCATCAAAGGATTCTGACAGTTGACAATATCACTTTCTTCTTCTAAAACTTCTGTGATTCTTTCCATACTGGAACGTGACATGGAAATCATGTTCAAAACCATAGAAACCATCATTAAGCTGGAAAGAATCTGAGTGACATAAGTAAACATACTCGTCAGCTGTCCTGTTGATAGATCTCCCACAACAATGATCTGTGCACCAAACCATGAAATCAAAAGAATACATGTATACATGGCAAACTGCATGGCTGGATTATTCAGAATAATAATTTTCTCTGCCCTTCTGCTGTAAGATAACAGTTGATTTGTTGCATCTTGGAATTTTTCATTTTCGTAGTCTTCCCTGACAAATGCTTTGACTGTTCTGATTCCTGAGAGATCCTCCTGCATGACTTGATTTACCAGATCATACCGCTTAAACATTTTTTCAAAATTAGGATGAGCGTGACTCATGACAAACCACAAAACAAAGCCCAAAAATGGGAGTACGACCAAAAAAATCATGGATAATTGACCGGAAATACGAACACTCATGACAAATGCCATCACCAGTAACAGCGGTGCTCTGACCAAAATACGAATGATCATCTGATAAGCATTCTGCACATTCATCACATCTGTTGTAAGACGCGTAATCAAAGAAGAAGTAGAAAACTTATCTATATTCGAAAATGAAAATTTCTGCAATTTCAAAAATAAGGCTTCTCTTAAATTACGTGCAAATCCGGTACTTGCCGTACTGGCAAAATATCCTGACAACATGCCGCCGGCCAAAGAAATCAAAGCCAACACACACATCAGAATGCCCATTTTTACAACAACACTCATATCACTCTTGTTGATTCCGTTATCAATCAAATAAGCTATGACAAGCGGGATCAAAGTTTCCATGATCACTTCAATGCTGACAAAAACAGGCGCCAGAATCGACTCTTTCTTAAATTCAGTCGCATATTTTATTAATTTACGCATCATTAATTACCTCCGTTCTTTGTTAGATTTCTAACTAACTGATTAAAAAATTACTTGTTTTCAATATATTTTCGAAGTTTAGATATCATTCTTAAAAATTCATTCTGTTCATCTACTGTAAGTGAATTTCTAAACCCCTGATCAAAGAATTCGATTTCTTCTCTGATTTTTTTCTGAAGTTCTATTCCTTTATCACTCAATATGATTTTCTTACATCGGATATCTTCACTGGGAACACGCACGATCAATCCGTTTTTCTCCATTGTATTCATGACACTGCTTACTGAAGACTTGCGAATCTTGAACTCCTCTTCAACATCTTTTTGATTAATTTCCTGATTTTTTGACTCATGGGCAATAAATACCATAATTCTCGATTGAATCGAGGTAATCTGATATTCTGCCGCAATCTGATCAAGATTCTGCCTCAACAATACACTCAGTTTAACGATTTCCGGTCCAAAATGTTTTTTCATACCTTACCTCATTTAGTTAGAATTCTAACTTATTTTATGCAAAACTAACTCTTTTGTCAACTATTTTTTTTAATACCAAATTGAATCAACTAAATTATTAAAGTGTTTTTATTGTTAAAAAAGTGTATAATACTTGTGAATGGAAAATGAAACAAAACTGATTCTGAAGGAGTGAATAGACATGTCAAAAAAAACGATCGTTATCGGTGTGACCGGTGGGATTGCAGCATTCAAAAGTGCACAGCTCGTCAGTGATTTATTAAAAATGAATTATGATGTTGAAGTGATCATGACTAAAAATGCAGCAGAATTCATTACCCCTCTTACATTCGAGAGTTTAATTAAACATAAGGTTTACATAGATACATTTGACCGGAATTTTGAATACGATGTCAAACATATTTCGCTGGCGAAAAAAGCTGATGTCTTTGTTGTCGTTCCAGCCACTGCAAATTTCATTGCGAAAGCAGCTACAGGCATCGCAGATGATATGTTGACAACGACTTTCCTGGCGGCCAAATGTCCGAAAATCATCTGTCCTGCCATGAATACCGCTATGATTGAAAATCCGATCACGCAGAGAAATCTGGAAATCTGTACTTCATACGGAATGGAAATCGTTGAAAGTACAGTCGGTCTTTTAGCGTGCGGTGATGTCGGAAAAGGAAAGCTTGCCGATCTTTCGGTAATAAAAAATGCGATTGAACGCGCCACGATCACAGATAAAACACTAACCGGAGTCAAAGTAGTGGTGACGGCTGGTCCTACTGAAGAAGCAATCGATCCTGTCAGGTTCATCACCAATCATTCCAGTGGCAAAATGGGTTATGAACTTGCCCGTGCCGCTCAGCATCTTGGGGCTGATGTCACTCTTATTTCCGGAAAAGTTTCCCTCTCACCCGTCGAAGATGTCAAAATGATTCCGGTTCTTTCTGCCAAGGAAATGGCAGAGGCTGTTTTGTTGGAATCAAAGGATGCCGATATCATCATCAAAGCTGCTGCCGTTGCCGATTATACACCAAAGACCGTTGCGGAAAACAAGATCAAGAAACAAGGCGATTCTCTTGCCATTGAATGCCTTCGCACGACTGATATTCTGAAGACATTGGGTGAAATAAAAACGAAAGATCAAGTCCTCTGCGGATTTGCGATGGAGACACAGAATCTGATTGAAAATGCAACAGAAAAACTACTGAAAAAAAATGCAGATATGATCGTTGCCAACAATCTGAATGAGGAAGGTGCAGGATTTCAAAAAGATACAAATAAAGTTACCATGATCTTTAAAGATCAAATGATTTCAACAGACTGCATCAGTAAAAAAGAATTATCTTATCAAATACTGGAGCATTGTCTTCGATTATTGAATGAGAAAAGAGGAAATTAATTTATGCTGCTTACAATTGATGTCGGAAATACAAATATAACCTGCGGAGTATATGATGGAGATGACCTGAAGGGTTCATTCAGAATGACGACAAAAATGCAAAGAACGAGTGATGAGCTGGGATTAACGATTTGTCAGATGCTGATCATGAAATCGATCAATCCGGATAATATTGATTCCATCATCATTTCCAGTGTCGTCCCAAAAATCATGCACTCTCTGACTAACGGAATCAGAAAGAGTTTTAAAAAAGAGCCGATGATCATCGGTCCGGGAATTAAGACCGGCATTTCAGTCAACACAGATAATCCTAAAGCCGTCGGCGCAGATCGCATCGTCAATTGTGCAGCTGCTTATCACTTATATCATGGCAACTGCCTGATCATTGATTTCGGTACAGCAACTACTTATGATTATGTTTCTGATAAAGGAGTCTTTGAATATACGATCATTTCGCCGGGAATTGAAATTTCAGCTCAAGCCTTGTACAGTCAGGCCGCAAAATTACCGGAAGTCGAAATCATAAAACCCAAAAGCATTTTAGGAAGAAATACGGTAGACGGAATGCAATCGGGAATCGTATATGGCTATATCGGTCAAGTCGAATACATTATTAAAAAAGTCAAGGAAGAATTGAAACATGACTTCACGGTAATCGCAACCGGTGGATTAGGACGGATCATCTGCTCAGAAACAGATTTGATCGATATTTACGACGCCGATCTCGCCTTTAAAGGCATGAAGATCATTTATGACAAAAATCATTAATTTCTATTAAACCTACCTGATAGAATAAGCGGCACATCCATGCCGCTTATTTTAGTTTTTCATTAAAGTAACAATAAACTCTGTCTTTTCATTATCGCTTTTTGCTTCCAGTATTCCATGATGATTTTCTACTATCTTCTTGGCAACCGCTAACCCAACACCGCTTCCACCGGTTGAGGAAGAACGGCTTTCATCAATGCGATAGAACTTTTCAAATATCATTTCGATCTTGGATTCCGGTATTTTCGGCCCCTGATTAACAAAGCTGATCGACCACTTATCTTCATACTCTATTGTTCGAATGATAATCGTTGTCTTTTCATAACAGTAGCTTACTGCATTTTTCAACAGATTATCAAATACTCTTGCCATTTTATTGGCATCAATTTCCAGAATAACAGGCTGATCACACTCCAAAACCACCTTGAGTTCTTTCTTTTCCAGTACCGGATAAAATTCTTCAACCAGCTGTTCCAGCAGAATCTTCAAATCCACCTTTGTATATTCCAACTGCATCGTCTGTAAATTATAGCGGGTAATGTCAAAAAATTCATTGATCAGATCTTCAAGGCGATATGATTTTTCTAAAGCGATATTCTCATATTTCATCCGTAACGGAAGACTGATCTCTTTTTCTTCATTCAACAAAGACAGATATCCGATAATCGATGTAAGCGGAGTTTTCAAATCATGCGCAAGATAAACAACCAAATCATTTTTTCTTTGTTCCTCTTCCTTTATTTTTCTCTGATTCAGTTCATTCCGCATGACGATATTATCCAAATTCATTTTCACTTCCTGCAACTCAGGAGCTAAAACGATTTGATCCACCTTATCATCGTTTAGCTTTTCAATTGCATCTATCAGCTGTCTTGTATATTCACGATGACGGTAATGCATGAAAATGTCCTGAACGATAAACAAGACAAACGGCGAAGATACCGTAATAATTGTAATGTATTCAATCGCAAACCGATATAAATCATAATTGATCTTATATAATTCTTTTGCGATCTCCGCAGATAACCCGGTCCAGTACATAAACAGGATAAAAATCGTAGGAATGCAGGATGTCCCGAACATGACAACATAATCTTTCATTAAAGAAGAAACAATTCTTATCTTTTTCTTTTTAATTCTGTTTTTTCTATTTTTCCACAACATAGCCGACTCCCCAAATTGTCTTGATAAATTTCGGATTCTTTGCCGGTTCATTCATTTTTTCACGAATCCTGCGGATATGAACCATGACTGTGTTGTTCGCATCATAATATTTTTCCTTCCAGACAGCTTCAAACAATTCTTCTGTCCCAATCACTCTGCCTTTATTTTCAACCAGATAACATAAGATATTAAATTCCGTCGGAGTCAGCTGGATTTTCTTTTCATATAAAGTCGTCTCATGCGTATTGCGATTGAGTACCAACCCATTATATTCCAGCACCTCTTCATTATTGGATGGTTTTGAAAATTTAAGATATCTTCTTAATTGTGCTTTGACGCGCGCATTCACTTCCAAAGGATTGAATGGTTTTGTTATATAATCGTCTGCTCCATAGGTCAGACCGATGATCTTGTCACTGTCTTCTACTTTAGCACTGATCATTAAAATAGGAAATTCATGATTCTCGCGGATTTTTTTACAAAGATCAAATCCACTCATTTGCGGCATCATCACGTCTAAAAGTGCACAATGAACCTCATGCTCTTCTATATATTTTAAAGCTTTGATCGGATCATAAAACTTATTGATTACATATCCTTCGCCATTCAAAAAAACACCTAACAGATCTGCAATTTCCTTTTCATCATCTACAATTACAATATTGACTTCCATAATCCGACTCCTTCCAACATCCATTTTAACATATTCTAACAGGACTGTTTCATTCAATTTCTTACAATTTTCTTAACTTAAAGCACTTATATAATTATATCTTATTTGTGTTTTTTCAACAATGGATGTTTGATCTGTAGTAGATTTAAATTTTGTTTGAAAGTAGTTCTTTTTTCACCTGAGAAATCATTTTTCTTCCAATTGTTCAATCAAAATACGATATTCTATTAAAAGATTCTTTAATTCGTCATTGCTGGCATAGAGCACAGGAATGTCCTGACTTAAACCATATCTATCTTCGATGTGACATTCATCAGGAAAAAGGTGAACTAAACGACTCACCTTGGCAATGGCAGCAGACCGATTAAAATATCTCCCGTTCAGCAGATGCTTGATTTCAAAAATTTCCCTTATATAAAGCATTTCTTCTCTCTCTTTGATACTCATCCTATTAATTCCTCTTCTTCTGCAATTTATCACACATGATTTGTCATTGTTTGTAGAAAAAAGAAAAATAACTGTAAGAAATATCCTTTTTAGCCCTTCTTTTTCTCCATTGAGTCAGATTAGAAAATTTGCTATAATGATTTCATCAAAAACAGGAGGCTTTATGATTACAAGAAATGGTATTTGGGTAGCACAAAATAATGAACAGCTCGTTCTCCTTCCGCAGATGGCAAACCGGCATGGTTTGATTGCCGGAGCAACAGGAACAGGTAAAACTGTAACCGTCAAAGTTTTGGCAGAATCTTTTTCTGCTTTAGGAGTTCCGGTTTTTCTGGCAGATGTAAAAGGAGATTTATCCGGAATGTGCCAAGAAGGCGAAGACTCTGAAAATATACAGAAAAGAATCAATAAAATGAATATTCATGATTGGGAATTTCTCTCTTTCCCATCCCGATACTGGGATATTTTTGGGGAAGTCGGTCATCCGGTAAGAGCCACGATTTCCGATATGGGACCGGTTCTTCTCAGCAAGCTTTTAGAATTAACAGAAGTTCAGTCCGGCGTTTTATCTATCGTATTTAGAATTGCCGATGATAATTCACTTCTGCTCATTGATATGAAAGATTTAAGAATGATGCTTCAATATGTCGGAGATCACCGCAGCGAATACACGCTTCGCTATGGAAATATTTCAACCCAAAGTATCGGAGCGATCCAGCGTGCGCTTTTAAAGCTTGAAGATGATGGCGGGGATATTTTCTTCGGTGAACCGGCACTGGATATCACGGACTGGCTCCGCACCGATCGCTATGGAAGAGGCTATATCAACATTCTTAACAGCACACGATTAATACAAAATCCAAATCTTTATGCGACATTTCTATTATGGATGCTGAGTGATTTGTATGAAAAACTTCCGGAAGTCGGTGATTTAGATCAGCCTCGTGTTGTTTTTTTCTTTGATGAAGCTCATCTTTTATTTAATGATGCGCCTAAAGCACTGTTACAAAAAGTCATTCAGGTCGTCAAATTGGTTCGATCAAAAGGAGTCGGTCTCTACTTCATTTCGCAAAGTCCGTCTGATATTCCGGATGAAGTTTTAGCTCAACTATCCAATCGTGTACAGCACGCACTTCGCGCATATACTCCTTCGGAATTAAAAGCAGTAAAAACAGCAGCTCAGGCTTTCCGCAAGAATCCTGAATTTGATACCGAAGAAGTCATCTCCCAGTTAGGAGTCGGTGAAGCTTTAGTTTCATTCTTAGATGAAGAAGGAATTCCGAATATCGTCCAAAGGGCCACGATCCTGCCACCCCAAAGCAAAATGGGACCCGCGGATTCAAATTTAATCAAAAAAGCGATCCTTTCCAGTGAATTTGAATTAAAATACCGAGAAAGTATTGATCGTGAGTCGGCATATGAGATCCTGGAAGAAGAAATGGAAGCAGAAGCTCAGGAAAAGGAAGAAAAGAAAAAAGCAGTAGAAAAAAACACAGCTAAAAAGACGGTCAAAAAGACAAGTGCGGTAGAAAAAGCGGTGAATTCTGCTACTTCCTCTGTCTCTCGTTCTATCGGCAACAATATCACTAAGACCTTTACCGGAGGAAAAAAAGTCAGTACCTCCAAAATGGTAGAACGAGCTGCAACCAATGCCCTCAGTACCTTATTTAGAGAAGGTACTAAATCCATAACCCGTGGATTATTCGGAACAAAGAAATAAAAGCTGAACATAAGGGATAGATTTCATAAAAAAATTAAGGGCAAGAAAGATTGAAACAATCTGTCTTGCCCTTTTTTACGGCGTATTTTACTATGATACGTTCTCAAAAAGAAGTCTTTGGAATGGAACGATAAACCGGAATTTGCTAATCAGTATATATCTCCAAAAAAGACGTGATTTTACCGTGTGTGTACGCACCTTCGCTCAAACCAAACTCAGGGTCAAAATATTTCTTGTCGTACAATAATACCCAATGCGTATATCCTTCGTATGTATGAACTGTTAAAATAGAAGATTCATAAGGCACTGGGTTCTTTTTTGAAATCCGCTTATTCCTTTCTGCATGTTTAATTCCATAAAAATCAAGTATCTCCATCAATTGACCTATACTTGTTGATCCATCCGTTTTCATATCTTTAATAACCTCTTCAATAGGTCTTCCTGCAATCATGGCAATACAAGCTTGTCCACAGGTCGTAGAAATTGGCTGCATAATCAATTCCATATCTGTATCCTCCCAGATTCATATTTCACATATGAAAGGTTTCTAAAAATTCCGATTTGTGTATTATAGCATAATACCTATTGATAGGCAATTTCAATTCAGTAGGCACTTCACTTCCTTACAGTTCAATTTTTTATTTTCTGAAATATTCAATGATCAAGATCACGATACCGCATACAAAGAAGCAAAATGAAATAAAGAGAAACGGCATCAAAGACATCGCCTGTACAGTCGTCATCAGTCTTCCCGGCGGTGTCCACCAGGCATTGACCAGATTGTTAGAAGCTACCAGTAGTACGATGCCGCTTCCCAAACTTCCGATGATTAAAAATACACATCCGATCATCAGATTCTTAACCCATTTATTTCCCATATCCCGTTTCTTTTTTTCATTGAAAACTTCTTGATCTTCAGTTGTTCCTTTGATCAGATAATCAGTCGACACTTCAAACAATTCACTTAATCTGACAAGGATATCCAAGTCAGGAGAAGATTGATTCAATTCCCATTTGGAAATCGTCTGACGAGACAGATTTAATCTTTCTGCCAACTGTTCTTGGGAATATCCGTTTTCTTTTCTCAGTTTCTGAATTCTTTCTCCTATATTCATTTTATATTCCTCCTGAATAAATCCTATTTTAGCAAAATCAAAGCGGGCATTCTATCCTTTTCTTTTAGCATCTCCGCAACGATTCGTTGCATTCATCATATTTCTTCACCCTTTCAAACTATAATTCAGCTTAAAAGCTCTTGCCGATAAATAAAGAATCTGCTAAAATAAGTAAGTACCGGGGTTTTAGCTCAGCTGGAAGAGCGCTACGCTGGCAGCGTAGAGGTCAGGGGTTCGAGCCCCCTAAGCTCCACCATATGACAATTCAAGCCTAACCATAAGGCTTTTTTTATTGTTTGAGAAGAACTTGAGAAGATTTATTTAAGTAATCAATAATTTCATCTTCTTTCTTTTTAATCAAGTGAGTATACACTTTTAAAGTCATGTTAACATCAGAATGTCCTAGTCTTCTACTAACTGCTACAATGTTAATACCATCTGCTATTAAGTTTGAAGCGTGAGAGTGTCGGAAATCATGAAGTCTTATTTTTCTCACTCCTGCTTTTTCTATTGCCTTATTTTTAATTCTTTCTAGTGTTGTTCTTGATAAAGGAACTACTCTACCAAATATAAACCAATCTTCTTTAAAGCCTTTTATCTTCATTTCAGTTTCTTTATATTCCATTAAGATATTTGCTAGATTCTGTCCTATATCAATTTCTCGTACACTACTAAGATTCTTTGGAAGCTTTATTTCAAAACTTCCTTTATTTGTTTTAGGTGTAACAGATTTATTTATAGATAAAGTTGTTCCTTTCAAATCTTCCCATTGTAAGGCTAAAGCTTCGCCTAAACGCATTCCAGTGAAATATAATAGAATAAAGAAAATTTTATATTTTTCATTATTAATAAATGAGATAAACCGATTGAATGTTTCAATATCCCAAATATTTAACTCTTGATTTTTCCGCTTTAAAGAATCTTTATAAGTCTTTTTAAATTTAATAATCACATTTGATGGATTTTCCTTTAACTTATAATATTTTTCACAGTATTGAAAAATAGATTTGTATTGAGATAGTATATAGTTTTTATGTGTTGTAGATAAATCAAGTTGTGATATTTTTTGTTGAAATGATGTGCAATCCTTTTCAGTAATTTTACTTATATAACAATTATCTGTAAGAGGGATAACATACATTTTTAAAGCAGAGTTCTTTTTTTGATATGTACCATAGGATATGTTAAGCTTATTATTTTCAAGCCACTCTTTGGCCACATCATGAAATCTTATTTTGTAATTGGATCTATTATTTTCTTCTAATCGCAGTTTAGCTTCAAATTGTTTTGCTTCTGCTTTCGTTTCAAACCCTCGTTTTGTGACATTCTTATATTTAACATAATATGCCGTTTTATTTCCCTTTTCATATCTATATATTGGCATTTTTTACACCTCACAAGCATTCAGAGCGAGTATTTTATTTTCTTGAATCGCTTTATCATAATAATATGATGAATCAAGCTCAGTAACCGCAAAAACAGCAATTGCAGGCACTTTATGAGGTTCAATATCGATATCATTCTCAAGGCAATATTCAATCGCTTTTTGTCTTATTTTACTTGCCCGAGGATTTCCACAACAGCGGAGTTTCATTATATCAATTATTGTAAATTCTTCTTTTAAAGAGATGTTGTAGCGTTCTTTCCATGATACTTCATATTTCATTAAATCATTCCTTTCTAGTATCAGATTAAATTACAAGTGTTGTGCGTTCAGAGTAAGCCCGCCGTAGCGGGGCATGCTTCGCATGTAGGTTGATTGATTTTTATAAAGATAGTGGAACTTACAGCATAGAGCCTAAGAAAATCGACTAGAGAAAACCGACTGATTAGTAATTTCCCTTTTTACCATCTCGGCACTTGTCGCTTTGGAGCGGCAAGTCCGACCCTTTAAAGACACAATGTGCTGCAAGATAGAGAAGTTTGCAAGTGTAGTGTCCGCTCGCACCCGCGGAATACAAGAGAGTACTAAGTTACAAGTTAAAAGGTTGGTAAGGAAGACGGGCTTCCCGCCCTCTGCGTGAGCCATGCACAAGAGCAATACCGCATAAGTGTGTGGGGCTCCGTCCAGGGATTGTGCCCTGTTCCAAGTTTTAAAGACTTAGACTTGTAGCAGTTGCAAGTGGTGTGCTTAATTTTCTTCATCTATGGAGTTTTCAAAGCAATGTGCTGATATAACACGACGAGTTATTATGCCCTCAGTAGAGAATTTTTTTTCCTCTATTATTCTTCTTTTGAATGCCTTAAATGTTTCCGGCTCTCTATGTTGAATATCTATATATTGCATTTCAATTGGAATATTACTATTTATGTAAACTTTTGTATAACATGCTGTTTTATTGTTATATCGGGCAGGAAGCGAACAAGGGTATCTATCTAAGTATTTCAACATATTACTAAT
>CAZUVT010000034.1:0-16070 GCA_964623925.1 uncultured Erysipelotrichaceae bacterium | reverse complement strand
GATGAAAAAAATAAATGAACAGGAATTTGCTGAAATCACATCCAGTAAAACAGTATTGGTCGATTTCTTTGCGACTTGGTGTGGCCCATGCAAGATGCTTTCTCCTGTTTTAGAAGAAATATCTTCTGAATATGAAGGAAAGTTGGAGTTTGTAAAGGTTGATGTAGATGAGTGTGAGACTGTAGCCATGCAGTTTGGCATTATGTCGATTCCTACTGTGATTCTTTTTAAAGATGGCAAAGCTGTTTCAAGCTTTATGGGATTCCAGCCAAAAGGAGCTATCAAGAATTTTATCGATAAGAATTTATAATTGAATTTGCTGTAATCTTAAAACATCTGAAAGTGCGATTTGTTTAAATCGTACTTTTTTTATGAATGAGAATGATGAATGAACATAAACAAAGAAGAATATGTTGAGAATAAAATAAAAAAAGGTAAGTTATACTAAACTTTTTGTTTAAAAGTACTTGTGTTTTCTGTTCTGTTGTGTATAATAATGTTGTGTTTATTGTTATAATCTTAAAAGTTTAGTAAAACTAAACAAAAGGAGTGGTTTTATGGATATTGGACAACGAATACGACAGCTTCGCAATAAGAACAATTTGACATTGGAAGAATTGGCAAGTCGCTGCGAGCTGACAAAGGGATTTTTATCTCAATTGGAGCGTAATCTGACCAGTCCATCTATTTCGACTTTAGAAGATATCGTTGAAGCGCTCGGAATGAGCATGTATGATTTTTTCAAGGAAGATGAAGATGAAAAGATGGTTTTCGGTGCAGAGGATTTCTTTGTGGATGAACGAGACGATCATACGATTACCTGGATCGTTCCTAATGCACAGAAGAATGAAATGGAACCTATTCTTTTGGAATTGAATGTGATGGGAACCTCTTCGGAGATCACCCCGCATGAAGGGGAAGAGTTCGGTTATGTATTAAGCGGCAGGATCAAGATTATATTCAGTGATACACAAAAGGGCTTTACGGTCAAAAAAGGACAGACATTTTATATTCGCGGTGACCGGCAGCATTACTTGAAAAATGATGCTTCCCAGCCGGCACGCGTATTGTGGATCTGTACACCGCCGATATTTTAATTAAAGGAGAGAGAATGATGAAAAAATTAATTCAATTCAAGAATATCGTCAAGGAATTTGACGGCAATCTCGTTTTAAAAGGAATTGACTTGGATATTTATGAAAATGAGTTTGTGACCTTGCTGGGGCCATCTGGCTGCGGTAAAACAACTTTATTAAGAATTCTAGGCGGATTTCTGGATCCGACAAAAGGGGAAATTATTTTTGATGGAGAAGAGATTTCCAATGTGCCTGCCTATAAGCGTGAGATTAATACAGTCTTTCAAAAGTATGCATTATTCCCTCATATGAATGTTTATGACAACATTGCGTTTGGATTAAAAATCAAGAAAATGAGCAAGGATGTCATTGAACAGAAAGTCAATCGTATGCTTTCTCTTATCGGTCTTGAAGGATATGGAAATCGAAATGTCACTTTGCTTTCGGGAGGACAGCAGCAGCGTGTTGCCATTGCCCGTGCGTTAGTCAACGAACCGAGCGTATTATTATTGGATGAACCGCTGGGGGCTTTGGATAAATCGCTTCGCAAGGAGATGCAGTATGAATTGAAGCGCATCCAGCAGGAAGTCGGAATTACGTTTATTTTTGTAACGCATGATCAGGAGGAAGCTTTGACGATGAGTGATAAGATCGTCGTCATGAAAGATGGACATATCGTGCAGATCGGAACGCCGACGGATATCTACAATGAGCCTGCCAATGAATATGTTGCTCGCTTTATCGGAGAAAGTAATATTTTTGATGGCGTGATGAAGGAAGATTATAAAGTCTTCTTTGATGATAAAACTTATGACTGCATTGACTTTGGCTTTAAGTCAAATGAACCGGTCGATGTCATGATTCGTCCGGAAGACCTTGAAATCGTCGAAAGAGGAAAAGGGGTATTGAGTGGAGTTGTGAAATCCGTTCTGTTTAAAGGAGTTCATTATGAGGTCATTGTCCAAACGGTTTCCGGTACTTCAAAAACAGTAACGATGCATGTTTTGGCCAATCACGATTTAGTCAATAAAGAGGCAAATGAAAAGATTTCTGCCAATGATTTCTACATGGATTTGGAAGATGTTGCCAATTTGAGCGACAGTGAAGTTATTGCCCGTGCTAATGCACAAGCTTGGGATAGTGACGATGAATTCGTTTCTTTGACCAAAGTTGAATATGATGTCAAAAATGAACCGGGAGTTTATCCGGTTACATTCAGAACGGCTGCCGGAACTGAAATTACAGTTAAGATCAATGTTTTGGAACCGAAGTTTGTTGAAGATGATAAACAGGGAGTCGGCATTACTGCTTTCGATTTCTATAAGACCGCAGATGAGTTGAAAGAGAGCATTGCTTTGGATACAGACTTATGTATCTGGGCTAAAGCCGAGGCATGGGATCTGGAAGACGGAAGTGCTGTTGAAATCGAAGATGTTATCTATGATTTTGATGAGGAAACCATTCAGGAAGGAGATTTTAAGATCACCTTTGCGACAAAGGGACGTGAATTTAAAGTTCATACCACCCATGTCCAAGAAGAAGGAAAAAGAGTGGATCTGAGTTTTACTCCTGAAGATATTCATGTTATGAGCAAGATGGGAGGCAACTGATGAAATCATTCGCAAAGCTTTCATGGCCGTATATTGCATGGATCACTGCTTTCATTGTCATGCCGATGGCCTTGATCATCCTCTATGCTTTTACTAAAGAGGGAAACAGTGTTCTGACACTGCAGTTTACTTTTGGCAATTTTACACGTTTCTTCTCAGACGGAATCTTTCCGGTCGTATTATGGAGATCTTTGAGAATTGCCTTTATAACAACCTTATTTTGTATTTTATTAGGATATCCGGCAGCGTATTTCATAGCGCAGCTGGATGAGAAGAAACAGGGATTGTTTATATTGCTGGTAACATTGCCGATGTGGATCAACATGATCATCCGTACTTATGCATGGAGAGGAATTCTGGGTTATTTTGATTTCTCTTCCGAAGTAAAAGTATTTGTCGGAATGGTTTACAATTTCATTCCTTTTATGATCATCCAGATCTATACATCGCTCTCTAAGATGGATCGCAGTCTGATTACAGCGGCAGAAGATTTAGGGGCCAATAAGGTTCAGACATTCTTAAAAGTGATTTTTCCGCTGTCACTTCCGGGAGTGATATCCGGAATCACACTGGTTTTTCTTCCTGCTGTATCCAGTTTCTTCATTCCAAAGCTGTTAGGTGGCGGAGATTATGTTCTGATTGGTAATTTGATTGAAAATTACTTCGTATCGACCGGAGACTGGAATTTCGGAAGTGCCATTTCGTTGATCATGGCGGTCGTTATTATGATCTCGATGTATGTTACGAAGAAATTAGATCGGGAAGTGGGAGGCGATAAAGGATGAACAGAATGAAAAAGTGGTTTTCAAACAGCTATTTGGCTTTGATTCTATTATTCTTTTACATTCCTATTATTTATGTAATGTTTTTCAGTTTCAACGAATCCAGAAGTCTGACTAATTTTACGGGATTTTCGCTTCGCTGGTATGAGCGGATGTTTTCGGATCATCAGATCATGGAAGCAATCTATTACACGATTATCATTGCGGTAATTGCGACTGTCGTTTCGACAATTATCGGTACATTGACGGCAATCGGACTTTCCAAATCCAAACGTCTTGTACGCGATGTCGTCCTTCAGATCAATGATCTGCCGATGATGAATCCGGATATCGTAACAGCGATCGGATTTATGCTTCTGTTCACATCTTTGAATATTCGAACCGGATTTATGACTTTGTTATTGTCGCATATTGCATTCTGCATTCCTTATGTGATCTTGAGCATCATGCCGAAACTTCGCCAGCTTGACAATAATTTGGCGGAAGCAGCATTGGATCTAGGGGCTACTCCTCTTCAGGCTTTGATGAAAGTCATCATCCCCCAGATCATGCCGGGAATCGTATCCGGTGCCCTGATTGCATTTACGATGTCTTTTGATGATTTTGTGATTTCATTTTTTACAACAGGTCCAGGTGTCAACACGATTGCGATTTATGTGTATTCTTCCATCAAGAGAATCAATCCGAGCATTAATGCTCTGTCCACATTGATCGTTGTTATTGTAACGCTTGTTCTCGTATTAGTTAATGTCGTGCCTATGATTAAGGATAGAAAGAAGGTTAAATATGAAAAAAATGCTTAAATTGATTTGTGCTTTGACTTTGGTTTTAGCAGCAGGGTGTTCATCAAAAGGGGATAGTGATTTTGATCCGATCGAAGCTTATGGCTGTGATGTCTTGAATGTGTACAACTGGGGTGAATATATCGGCGAAGATGTTCTTTATAACTTTGAAAATCAGTACAATGTTAAAGTCAATTATTCCATGTTTGATTCCAATGAGCAGATGTATACATCTCTGCTTGGAGGAAATGCGTATGACATTTTAGTTCCTTCTGATTATATGATCGAACGTCTGATCGAAGAAGGACGCCTTCAGACTTTGGATCACAGCAAGCTGACTGTCTTGGATTCATTGGCAGAGGGTGTCAGAAATCTTCCATATGATCCGGACAATACCTATTCTGTTCCTTATTTCTGGGGATCTGTCGGTATTATCTACAACAAGACGATCATAGATCCTGCTAAAGTAGAAAAAATGGGATGGGATATCTTAAAAGATACAGAATATGCCGGAAATATCTTTATGTATGATTCAGAACGCGACAGCTTTATGGTTGCATTTAAAGCCTTAGGATATTCTATGAATACAGAAAATGAAGATGAAATCGAAGAAGCTTATCAGTGGCTTTTAGATCTTCACAAGACGATGAAGCCGGGATATGTTACCGATGAAGTCAATGATGCCATGATTAACGAAGAAAAGGCACTTGCCGTTGTATACAGCGGTGCGGCTGCCTATATCATTTCTGAAAATGAAAATATGGCTTATTATCAGCCGGAGCAGGGAACCAATTTGTGGTCGGATGCCATGGTTATTCCTGCTAATGCGAATTGTGCCAATTTGGCGCATGAGTTTATCAACTTCAGCTTAAGCTATGAATCTGCCGTTGACAGCTCCTTGACAGTCGGCTATACAAGTGCTAATCAGGATGTTCTTGATGATCTGAGCGGAGCAGGCGGTGAGTATGAAGGCAATGAGGCTTATCTGCCAAGATCCGGTTATGAGAAAGATGAAGTTTTTGAGCACAATGAAGTATTGAAGAAAAAACTATCCGAACTATGGATCAAAATCAAAGTCAGCTAATAAGGAGAATAAACCATGAAAGAGAAAATGAAAAAAGCATTCCAGCCTTTAAGCGGCGGATTATTTGAGGCAAGTGATAAAGCAGATGTCGGCAGCAGCTACACCGATCTTGCAAAAGAGGGTGTTGATCTGATGGGATGGGCAGATCCGTTTACTCCGGATTTCTCCCTGCCTGAACATGTTTTAGATAAGGCAATCGAAGTTTTAAGAGGACCTTTGGCTGCTCATTATACGGCACCTAGTGGAAATGAAGAACTGAAAGCGGTTATTGCCGAACGATTAGCGAAGAAAAATGGTCTTCATGTTGATCCGAAGAGAAATATCCTGATTACACCGGGATCGGATTCAGGCTTGTTCTATGCTGTATTTCCATTTATTGAACCGGGAGATGAAGTATTGGTTCCTAGTCCAAGCTATCCTAACAATTTTACCAATGTTACCTTGAATAACGGTGTTTTGGTACCGATCCTTCTCAAAGAAGAAAACGGCTATCAGCTGGATATTCAGGAGTTTGAAAAGCATGTGAGTGAGAAAACTAAAATGGTCATCTTGACTCATCCAAACAATCCGACAACGACTGTTTATAATCGTGAATCATTGGAAGCTTTGTCGCAATTTGTGATCAAGCATGATCTGATCTTGGTTTGCGATCAGGCATTTGAAGATTTCACCTATGAAAATGAAATGATTACACCGGCATCTTTACCGGGAATGTTTGAAAGAACGATCACCGTTTTTTCTGCATCAAAAGGCATGGGATTCAGTGGATTCAGAATCGGATTCAATGTCTGCAGCGATGTCTTCATGGATGCAATGCTGGCTGCTACGGTCAGTGTTTTAGGTGCGACGAATACGATGGTCCAGGTTGCCATGATCGAAGCTTATAAAGATCCTTCTTTCATGGAGATCTTTGAAAAAGCCTTTGATAACAGACGTAAGAAAGCATATGAGATCATCAATAGTATTCCGAATGTGCATATGCTGATGCCGGAATCGGGATTCTTATGCTGGGTAGATGTATCAAAACTTGGATCATCAAAAGATGTTTATCAATATTTGATAAAAGAAGCAAAAGTGGCTTGCAATGAAGGTTCTTTCTATGGACCTGGCGGAGAAGGACATCTTCGTATCGTTCTTGGAATCTATCGCGATGATGAAAAAGTATATGATGCTTTATATCGGATCAAGGATGCTTTGATCAAATATCAACAGGATTAGCTATTTATAAAGGAGAAGTTTATGAGAAAGGTGAAAGTTGCTGCAATTCAGATGCAATGCAGTGTCTGCGTAGAGGAAAATTTGAAAAAAGCAGAAGAAAAAATAAGAAGTGCAGCAAATTCAGGAGCACAGATCATACTTTTACCGGAATTGTTTGAGCACGAATATTTTTGTCAGCAAAGGCGTTATGATTTTTACAATTATGCTTTGCCTGTAGAAGAAGATCCGGCTGTAAAAATGGCAGAAACTCTGGCACAAGAATTGAATGTCGTTTTACTGATCAGCTTTTATGAAAAAGATGGAAATGTTTTGTATAATTCTTTGACCTGTATTGATGCAAATGGAGAGAATCTGGGCATCTATCGCAAGACTCACATTCCCGATGATCATGTTTATCAGGAAAAATTTTATTTCACTCCGGGGAATAGCGGATTTAAAGTGTTTGAAACAGCTTATGGAAAAGTGGGGGCCGGTATCTGCTGGGATCAGTGGTTTCCGGAAGTGGCGCGCTGTTTGGCCCTAAGTGGAGCAGAATTGATATTCTATCCGACGGCCATTGGATCGGAACCGATCTTGAATTGTGACAGCATGTCACATTGGCGTCGTTGCATGCAGGGACATGCCGCTACGAATCTTGTTCCGGTCATTGCCGCCAATCGAATCGGAGAAGAAAAAGTAGATCCTTGTGCTGACAACAATAATCAGTCTTCTTCGCTTCTCTTTTACGGTTCTTCCTTTATGTGTGATGAAACGGGAGAGATCGTGGAATCTGCTTCAAGAGATCGTGAAGAGATCCTGATCCATGAATATGATTTGGATCAGGTTCAGGAAAACCGCTTATCATGGGGGTTATTCAGAGACCGTAGACCTCATGTGTATCGCATGCTCACTGAAAAATAAGAATAAAGTTAAGATAGTTAAAGAAACAGATGAAAAAAATCATCTGTTTTTTTGTGTTAATCATTTCTTAATAATTTATTTATGTTTACTAAATAATCATTAATAGAATTGTAACAGAGCGTTAATGGGAGATTAATTTCTTTTTGATAAAATAGAATCATCAAGAAAGAAGGATCAATTTATGACAAGAAAAAGACTGACTCAGATTTTTCCATGGCTCTTACCCATCAGACAAAAGCAGAAAACACTGTTTTTCTATGCGGGAATGGCTTTGGATAGAAATAAATATGCCAAGGAATTTCAGCAGGAGCCATTGAAATACTGCATCTATGAGTCTTCTACACCGCTTTATAACACAGAGACAGGTTTTGATATGGTTTATCAGCATAATAAAGTTTTCAATTTGAAATTGGCAAGTAAAAAAGTATCAAAATTAGTAATTCATCCCAACGAAACATTTTCTTTTTGGAAAAGTGTGAAAGATGCAGATAAGGAAGTTCCCTATAAAGAAGGATTGGTTGTGGTGGATGATAAATTGACCACAGTCAAAGGCGGCGGATTATGTCTGTTAAGCAATCATCTGTTTTGGATGTTTCTTCATACTCCTTTGACGATCGTCGAAAGACATACTCATAAGATCAAAGATTTTCCTAATTCGCAAAGCGGAACACCGGATGGCGTGGATGCAACTGTAGCTCAGGGATGGCTGGATTTGAAAGTGAGAAATGATACGCATGCCTCATTTCAAATTGAATTGATTATTACTGAGGATGAACTGATCGGAAGGATCTATAGCGATGTGGCTCAACCTTATTTAGTGACGATCAAAGCAGAGAATGAACAGTATATTCAAAAAGGTCAGAAAATCTTTGAGAGATTGGACATTCTTAAACAATACAGGACAGAAGACGGGCGAATCTTAAAAGAGGAGTTCTGTTACGAGAATCAATGTGAGATTGGATACAAGCTGCCCGATACAGTGTTGATCAGAAAGGAATAAGTTATGGAAAAAAAGACAGTTATGGTTTTGTTTGGGGGCGAATCATCAGAATACGGTGTATCTTTACAGTCCGCTTCGTCAGTTATCCGAGCTTTGGATAAAGAAAAATATGAGGTGGTGCTGGTTGGAATCAATGAAAGAGGAGAATGGTTTCAGTTTGTCGGAGATCCTGATTTAATTGAAAAGAACCAATGGCAGGATCCGGAATTCTGTTATCCGGTCATTCTAAGCCCGGATAAATCAATCCGTGGATTGATCTGTGAGACAAGGATTACCCCGATTGATGTCGCATTTCCTGTATTGCATGGGAAAAACGGAGAAGACGGAACGGTTCAGGGACTGCTTGAATTAGCCGGGATTCCTTATGCGGGATGTAAAGTTCTTGCCTCTGCCTTATGTATGGATAAAGTAAAAGCCCATGATCTTGTCCGTTTAAATGGAATACGGGTTGCAAAAAGTGTAACGGTGCAGCCATGGACCGAATTTGAGGATATTTGTAACTCAGTTAGAATGATCGGATATCCGGTTTTTATCAAACCGGTCAATGCCGGATCTTCCTATGGTATCAGTAAGATCTATAAGGAAGAAGATTTAAAGGAAGCTATTAAGACGGCATTCAGATATGATCGTGAAGTTGTCATTGAGGAAATGATTGATGGATTTGAGGTAGGCTGTGCGATCATCGGCAAGGATAACGAAATCATGATCGGAGAAGTGGATGAAATTGAGCTTTCTTCTGATTTCTTTGATTTCAAGGAAAAGTATATCAATAATTCTTCAAAGACCTATGTTCCTGCCCGAATTTCTAAAGAAGAATCGAGTCGGATCAAGGATACGGCAAAACAGATATATCAAATATTGGGATGTAGCGGATTTGCAAGAGTAGATATGTTTTATACTCCGGATAAAGAGATCGTATTTAATGAAGTCAATACCATTCCGGGATTTACTTCTCACAGCCGCTTTCCTAATATGATGAAGGCATGTGGGGTTTCTTTTGAAGAAACAGTTGAGAAGATAGTAGAACTGGCGATGAGATAAGTAGGAGGAGAATCATGAAAAGAGCGTGGATAGAGTGTAGTAAAACAGATTTGAGACATAATCTCAAGATCATCCAAGATCGGATGCAGGGAGGCTGTGAAATCATGGCAGCCATTAAAGCAGACGGATATGGATGCGGAATCATTGAAACAGCGGAAGTTTTAGATAAAATGAATATTCATGCCTTTTGTGTTGCCTGCCTGAAAGAAGGGATCCAACTTCGTAAAAGCGGGTTTAAAAAAGAGATCCTGATCATGGGGTATACTCCGATCGAACAGATAAAAGAGGTTTATCAATATGATCTGATCCAGACGGTCGTTGATTTGAATTATGCGCAGCTGTTGGATTCATTCGAATTGAAGATCAAAGTACATATTAAAATCGATACCGGAATGCACCGATTGGGAGAAAGGGCAGAGAATATAGAAAACATCAAAAAGATCTACGAATGTCAGAATCTGCAGATCTTAGGCATTTACAGTCATATCTGCGCCAATGATCTAAGTAAGAAGAAGGATGCGGAATATGCAAACAATCAGATAAAACTGTTTGATGAAGTCATCCTGCAGCTGGTTTCAAGTGGCATTGATGTGAAAAAAACACACATTCAAAGCAGTTACAGCGTTTTCCAGTTTCCCCAGTGCCATTACGATTATGCTCGGATCGGAGCAGCCATGTATGGTGTATTGGCTGCAAGGAAAGATGCTGAAACGATTGCGCCTGAATTAAGGCCGATCCTTTCATTGAAGTCACAAGTGGCCGATCTTCATATTTTGAAAAAAGGAGAAGTTGCGGGATATGATCTTCAATACGAGGCTAAAAAGGACAGTGTGTTGGCAACCTGTTCGATTGGCTATGTAGATGGAGTTCCCCGTTCTCTTTCTTGCGGGAAAGGCAAGGTGTTGATTCGCGGAACAGCATGTCCGATCGTCGGCAGGATCTGTATGGATCAGCTGATGGTCGATGTCAGTGAAATTGCAGAATCAGTTCAGATAGCTGATGAAGCAGTTTTAATTGGCAAACAAAATGAAAATGAGATTTCTATTTACGATGTTGCGGAAGCCTGCGGCTCAATTCCGGTGGAAATCATGGGACGGCTTGGCAGCAGACTGGATCGCGTTTTTATATAAGATTTATTTGATTAATGGAAAATCACAGATCGTGCTATAATAAACTAAAGGGCAGGGATCGTTTATGATACGTTATGCAGAATTGAGTGATTTTCAATATTTAAAAGAAGTGGATCGGCATCTTGCCGAAGAGGAATTGCTTCAAAGCATTCTTTCTCATCATGTTCTTGTTTATTTTGAAAAAGATGTTTTTGTAGGATGGCTGAGATTCAATCTTTTCTGGGACCATATTCCATTTATGAATATGCTGGTGATCTTAGAAGGATACAGAAATCAGAAAAGAGGAACTGAATTGGTTTCTTTTTGGGAAAAAGAGATGAAAATGAAAGGGTATGATCTAGTCTTGACTTCTACTCAATCCAATGAACAGGGACAATTCTTTTATAGAAAAAACGGATATCGCGATTGTGGATCCATGATTTTGGATGAGGAGCCGGAAGAATTATTTTTGATGAAAAAAATAAGATGAAAGGAAACAGAATCATGAAAGAAAAGAATTCAAAAATGATGAACAGTACCATAAAGACAGGAATTTCGTTCGGCAGTGCCTTAGCGATGGTGATCAGCTATACAAATTGGCATTCGATCGGATGGGCCGTTTTTCATGGATTATTAAGCTGATTTATTTCATGCTTCGATACTGAGTAAAAAAGTTATGAACAAGAAGAAAATGACTGCTTTTGTAGCATGTACTTATCTGATTTTATTGGTGTGGCTTGTTTTATTCAAACTGGCAACCGATGCAAGCCTGATTCCGCACTATCGAGGCATCAATTGGATTCCTTTTGCGCAATCGGTAATTGTCAATGGGGAAATATATATTAAAGAAATCATTTACAATATGCTTGTGTTTATCCCATGCGGGGTTTATCTTCAATACCTGTTTCCGGAGAAGCCCGGATGGAAAAAGATCGGATCAGGATTTCTTTTGAGCTTAAGTTTGGAAACAGCACAACTTGTATTTGCCTTGGGGGCAAGTGATATCACCGATCTGCTCAGTAACACAATGGGTGTGATCCTTGGGCTTGGCTTGTTTCAGTTGATTGAAAAAAAGTTTAAAGAAAGATCGATTCAAATAGTCAATACAATAGGACTCAGCATTGAATTTTGTGCAATAGCTTTAGCGCTGCTTCTAAGTTTGGCAAATCGATAAAATTAAAATAAATCAAGTAAGAAAGGATAAAAAATATTTCTTACTTTTTTATTGGAATAGGCATGTGAGATGTAATAAATAAAATGTTTATTAAATCGATATCTTGAATGAGGATTGAATATTGTTTAGTTGGATGGTATGCTTTAGTAATCATTTAATTGACAAATGAAATCAAGACAGATTTTTGTTTCTTTTGTATTATTAACTTAAAACGATCAAAAGGAGATAAAATGATGAGTGAATGGCATAGTTTAGTACAGATAATCGTGGAAGAAGTAGATCAGTGTATAAAAAATCAGATGGATGAGCGAGTGACTTTGTCTTCTCTTGCGCAAAAATTGGGATATTCTGAATTCTATATTTCCCGAAAATTTACAGAAATCTCCGGAATGCATTTTCGTGATTATCTGCGTCATCGCACGCTCGCTTTTGCTCTAAAGGAAATCAGGGATAGCTCAAAGAGTATCTTAGAAATTGCATTGGACTACGGCTTTTCCTCTCATGAAGCCTTTTCTCACTCTTTTAAGGAAGCCTATGGCATGTCACCCAGCGAATATCGCAATCATCCCGTTCCGGTTGTTTTACGTTCTATCATTAAACCGTTCGATTGTTATTTAATCAATACAAAAGAGACAAGGTTGGAAAATACCAACAGTGAGGTAAAGGTATATTTTGTAACGATACCGGCGCATAAGTATCTACACATCAGAAATTATGAGAGCAAGGGTTATTGGGAATTTTGGCAAAAACAGAGTCTGATCCCTGGACAGGATTGTGAGACGATCTGCGGACTTCTTGACAGCATACCGGGAAAACTGGATGATGCAGGGGGTTTTGATATCAACAGCGGGAGCGGGCAAATTATGGCATTTATCAATGAACCTGAAGGCAGGATTTGTAGTTGGGGGATTCCGTTGGCGGAAAGTTATGGCGTACGGCTTCCTTTTGATTATTGCGGTGAAGTTCCCGAGCAAATGCAGATAATGGATGTTTTAGAGGGGGAATATATCGTATTTGAACACGGAGCCTTTGACTATCAGACGCAAAATCAGAGTGTTGAGCAGAAAATTGAAGAGGCAATGCATCATTTTGATTACAGCGCATCTGGATATTGCCTGGATACTACACAGGGCAGAGTCTTCTATTTTTTCCATGATCCATATCGTTTTTGGAAGTATATCAGACCGGTAAAAAGACTGTAAAAGCATAACAGTTTTCTATAAACGATTTATTCCTGCCTATTTAGAAAAGGCAGAGTTAATACAGAATAAATTCATTCGGAATTATAAAAAGACGTCTTATGCTCTAAGACGTCTTATGAAATCATAGATATTATCGCTTTTAAAATTCTTTTTTCATATACAGATATTTTGATATCGAATAGGAAATAAAGAGAATGATAACCGTCATTAGAGGAATGATAATCATCCAGTAATGATCAAGAAATTGAACGAAATCATTTGAAACTTCAATCGATATTCCGCTTTTCATTAGAAGTGAAATGCCTCCTGAGAAAATGAGTGCACCGACAAACATTCCGATTCTGCTTTTTTCAACGCCGAATTTGAATATGAAAGGATAAAGGACCGATTGAATCAAAATCACAGCGACAGCGCTTCCGATCAATGTTGATGCGATTTCTTCAGCATCTAAACTGTTGTTTGCCAATTGCGTGATGACAGAGAGCAGTACTGAGAAAATCACCGAAATAGCTAAAATGATAAGCGTAGTGATGTATTTTGATTTGATTGCGTTTTGCCTTCCGTTTGGCATAGTTGAGATAAAAGCATTGGTTTTGTTGTATTCATCATAGCTGAATGTAGACATCATGACAATAATGCTTATAAAAGCAGGGATAAATGAAAAATTGCCATTGCCATTAGCTGCTACGAGCATGTATACAACAAAGATAATTAAAATTGTTTTAAAATTGCTTTTTGTCATCAACAAGTCTTTTTTTATTAATCCGAGCATACTTTTTCTCCTTTTATCATTAAAACCATTAGATCTTCCAAAGTGATCTTATCAAAGACGCAGTTTTCATATTTTCTTTTCTTTTTCTCGATGTCTTTTACAAGAATCGTATAATCATAACGATTCTTTATATAAGAAAGGATATCTTCTTTTTCAATTTTCTCGAAATCTTGAATATCACATTTTAAGAGTGCATAATCATCCATGATATTATCTCTGCTATCTTCTAAGATGATTTTTCCCTTATCAATAAAAATGATTCGATCGGCAATGTGTTCCAGGTCGCTTGTAATGTGTGTAGATAAGAGAATGGTATGTTCCTCATCTGATATGAACTTTAAAAAGATTTCCAACACTTCGTTTCTGATTACCGGGTCTAATCCGCTGGTCGGTTCATCCAAAATAAGAAGCTTTGGATGATGGGAAAGGGCAGTTGCGATTTCTAATTTTTTTCTCATTCCTTTAGAAAGCGATTTGATCTGCTTACTGAGATTAATATCAAACTCTTTCAGATAGTTGAAGAATAATTCTGAATCCCAGTTTTTATAGACTCCTTTCATGATGGAGTGGATATCTTTTACATAAAGGATTTCCGGGAAAAACATATCATCTAAAACAACACCGACCTCTTCTTTGATCATGTTCTCTTCTTTTTTGGAATCTTTATTAAAGATCTTGATAGATCCGTTATTGGGATGCAGGATGTTTAATATAGATTTGATCAAAGTTGTTTTTCCTGCACCGTTTTCACCAATCAATCCAATGATCATACCGCTTGGGATATTTAAATTGATCTCGCCTAATTTAAATTTGGAATCATAATTCTTTACTAAGTCTTTGATTTCTATTGCGTTTGTCATTACAATTCATCCTCCATAAAATATTTAAATAAATCCAGCAATTCTTCCTTGCCAATATCAAATTTTCCTGCAATCAAGAGGATCTTTGAAATATGCTCTTCGATGTCTTTCCTTGCCTGTTCCTTAGCCAGTTCCGTATTCTTTGGAGCAACAAAGCTTCCTTTGCCATGGCGGGTAATAATGTATCCTTCCTGTTCCAGTTCATCATAGGCCTTTTTTATAGTCATGACACTGATTCGTATATCTTGGGCCAGAGATCTTATAGAAGGAAGGGCTTCGTCTTCTTTCAGCTCGTTATTCATGATCTGTGTGATAATTGCATTTTTTATCTGTTCATAAATAGGGACAGAGCTGCTGTTACTGATCAGTATTTTCATAATTCCTCCTAACTGTTATATATATACTATAACACTATATAACATTTGTCAACACAAATTAAAAAGATTATCATTTCTGATAATCCTAGCTTCAATCTAATTTATTGTAAGCATTGTATTCAACATATCTCATCATTTGATTATATAAGAGGATATATAGCACAAAGGATGACAGACAGATAAGGATAACAATTAAAGATATTTCGATTTTTTGTCTGATCAGGATCATTAGCAGTATGATTTCAAAAACGGTGCTGAGCATGATTTTTGAGAAGTGATCTTTAAGCCATTTTTTCTTATAGAATTCGATTTTTTCTTTCAGTGAGAACGTACTGTTTTTTAACGCTGTTAACAGGTTTTCTTCAGCTTTTTCTTTGAAATCAGATGCAGCGATTCTCTCACCGGAAAAAAATTCGTTTACTGTAATATTTAATTCTTTACAGAGTGCAGCAATAGTGCCGATATCCGGCAATCGTCTTCCGTTTTCCCAATTGGAGACAGCACGATCTGTGACATTTAACTTTTCTGCCAATTGCTTTTGAGTCATGTGGTTCTCTTTACGAAGCTGGGCAATGAAATTGCCAAGTTTTTCCTGATTCATTAAAATCATCCTTTCCATGCATTTATTATAAACCATCTTTTTGAGATAGCAGCACACGAAGTGTGGAGTTATGATAATAGATCACTTAAAATGAATTTTGAATTTTCTAAAATCATTTTATCTATGCTCAGTATTTTTGCAACAGCAGATAATTTGAAATCAAATGCCCCTGTATAGGTATATTTCTGTTCACCAATGGAATCATAGTATTTAAGTAATCTTTGATGATGTTTCTCTTTTACTTCTTTTAAAAATTTTAAAAATTCTTCATTTCTAAGTTCCGCGCTGACTGCATTGATTGATTTTAAAAGTCCATTTTTATCTTTAGTGAATTCATCGCTAAAATAACCTTTCTCTTTGAAATAGAAATCTTTTGTGGTACTTATCTTATTTTCAAATACATAGTTTCGTAATAAATCTAAAATCGCATCAATATATTTTTCGTCAATCATTTTCTCTTTTATAAATAGAAAATCTTGAAT
>CAZUVT010000033.1:0-16231 GCA_964623925.1 uncultured Erysipelotrichaceae bacterium | reverse complement strand
AAGCCTTTTAGGCGTTAAGGAAAAACCACCAGCTATGCTGGTGGATAATTATTTTTTGAAAATCACATGTTGAAATAGCGCAAATTATGTGGTATTTTGGTAATAGAAATAATCTAAATTAAAATATAAAAGAAAGGTGGATATTAAAAATGGAAGAAACATATATTTCAGCAATAACAGATCTAGGCGTATCGTTGACAACTCTTGCGGTAAAAGGAACTGCATCAGCAATAAACGCTAAGATTAAATCAATAAAAAATGAAAGGAATTTAGAAAATGTAAAAAATTCATACGATGAAATAATTAACGAATTATTATCGGAAAGAGAAGAAGCAGTTCGTATTGCGCAAGCATATAAAACTGAATTAGACAGAATTATAATTAGCGATGAAGATATTAAACATTTACACAACACTGTGTCAAAAGTATTGAATCTATTGAAGAATATGCAATTGTTATCTGTATCTAATAAAAGTGAAGAAGAAAAGAATAAAGTAAAAGAACAAGTGGCGACATATGAACAAATTAAAGAGTTAATTAGCGTTGATACATTAAAAACTATGCAATTGTTAGGCTTTAATTATAAAGCGGCAATCGGAGAGCCATTAACCGTGATTTGTGCTAATGCCATTACATCATTAGGAGGAAAAGAAAATAATAAAACGAAGAAAAAATAACTAATTAAAGAAAAAGCTCAATCTCATTCTTGAATTCCTAAAAAATGAGGATTGGACATTTTTCATTAGATTTCAAATTTTAGATTACATAGAATGCAACTTGTTGATCAATGCTTCCTGAAGAACTCGCGAAAAATTAATGCCGTGAGAAGAAGCTTCTTCATCCAACCATTGAGGTATTGTAAGAGTCTTTCTTACAGCTTTATTTTTAAACTTTCGAGCATATTTGATAGAATCATATTCAACTAAGACAACGATTTCATTAGGAAAATTTTCCATGACCTTATTAATGGCAGATGGAGAAGGAATATTTCTTTCGTAAATATCATCACTTTGATCTAAAAATAGGCCAAGAGCTTCTTTTGCATTTTCCATTGTTACATCAACAGTTTCTCCTTGTGAGAAACACCCTGATAGATCTGGAAATTCAGCCCAATAACCACCAATATCTTCAGAAACATGAAATACCGCAGGATAATAAAGTTTTGACATAATATAGTGCCCTCCTTATATATAGTATAAGCAGCAGGGCTGTTATTTAAGCCCTGCTTGTTTGAGAATGGCCTGTTCTAGACCTTTTCCCAGTTCTCCGTGATAAGGAACGATAGTCGTTTTCTTAGTGACAGGATTATGTAATTTCCGATGTCCGGTTGGAGCATTCTTCATTTCAATGAATCCATGTTTTTTAAGAAACTTAATCATTTCCTTAGACGTCATTGGCATGATTAGATCTCCTTTCCCTTATCACGATTTTATTGTAACACGTATAAAATACGTTGTCAATTAAATAATGCGTATTTTATGCGTATTATTTAATGCTTTTAAAATCTTGAAAATGATTGTATAATAACTATAAAATCAGATATGTGATATTATCAAAACAATAAGGATAGAAAGACCGACACCAATTTGGTGCTGTTTCTTCTGTCCCGATGTCAGTCAACAAAGCCTTAACATTTCTATACGGCATCGAATAGCGCTGATGAATATATCTTGTAGAAGCACCCAGCTCACCATCCGGTCCACCCAATTGAGTCATGATCAGTTTGGCTAAAGCCGGATCGGTCTTTTTAATATTTACAGGAAACTGTAATTTCTTTTCATATACCCACATATTACACTTCTCCTTCCCATGGCCATGGATTATTGATCCAGCTGTGGCAATTTCCGGCAAAAGACTGGTTTGTCAAAGCCCCGTACGTTCTTTCATATTCTGCAACAAGTCTTTCGCGAAGTGCAGAATAATAATTGTGGTACTGCTGAGCCAATCGGTTATTTGGATTCATATCAAGATGCAGTGTAATTTCAAGAAGTGTGAAATCGACTTTCTGCAATTGTTCTAAAACATTACAATTCTTGTTCATCGGCACTGACCTCCTTTGAATGGTTTATCTAATTCTCTAAACAAAGTGCCTCTTTCTAAGGCTTTATCTAAATTATAGATATCCTTTTTTGAATTAAAGTAGATTCTTGGCACATAAGCCATAGCCACTTTCTGATTGTTGTATAAATTGAATAGTCCTGAATCATAATAGTTGTAGTTGCCACAGCCGTGGTTGCATCTGTTGTTGTAGCAGCAGTCTTCCGGTTCCGGTGGAAGAGGCGGCAAAGGAATTTCACAGCCACATCCCCATGATTCCGGAATCCAGTCGCCGCAATTGGTTTCACAATCATCGATCTGCCGCTGGCAATTCCCTCTGCAATGGCAAGAACCATTACCACGGCAGTTGCAGTTGTTGTTAGAATTGCAAGAATCATCATTTTGATAATCGGTTGAATCTTCATTGCAATTACAATTGTTGGGTCTTCTGTCGCAGGAATCATTTTCGTAGTCAAAGCAATAGTCATCATCGTGACAACAGTTATTTCGCCCCTGATCACAAATTCGACGGCTTTCATCTTTGAATGAATCCATGCGTTCTTGGAAATCGTTCATCTGATTTACCTCCATTTCTAGTGTATAATATTTTATTGAAATTTCGATAGGTGGGCTCGTGAAGAGAAAAGGAAAAATAGCCCAAAATCTAATTTTGGAGCTTTAAATCTTAAGAATTGATGAAGAATATACTATCCGGGCAGGAGTTCAAATTCTTCAATTGCATTTATGGATAAAATTGACTATAATACATAAGAACAGGCAACACTGCCAAAAGATGGGAGTGATATCAATGGCGAGACGCAAAAATGCAGAAAAAAATAGCGTTCAGACAAATATAAATAAGTCGGATTCAAATTCTCCGAGAAAAAATAAATCCAATACGGCTTCTAAGAAAAAGTCAAATCAAAATAAATCTGTTGAACAAAAGGAAACTGGGGTCGTTTCTTTGCCTGAAGAAGTTTCAAACGGAAGTGTTCAGGAAGAAAAAACTACTGAAATCATAGAAAATGAGAAAGTAAAAGAAATTGAGTCAGCAAATCCGCAGGAAATGAAAGCGGATGAAGAATCAAATGAGGATCAGACACAGAAGGAAGAAAAGCCAAAGAAGAGGAAAAAAAGGTCATCGAAAAAAAAGTCAGATGAAATGAAATCTGTTGAAGAAAATAAAGCAGAAATCGTTTCCTTGTCTGAAGAAGTTTCAGAAGAAAACAAGCAGGAAGAAATAATGGCAGAAGCCATCATCGAACATCAGGCGGATGTCAATGAAAAAGAAGTAAATCAAGAGACCGTGGTACCAAATCAACAGGAAGAAAATCTTGTTGAAGAGGTAAAAGAGGTTCAAAAAAAGGAAGAGAACAAAGAAGAAAAAGTTGAGAAAAAGAGAAAAAAGAAACAGAAGAAAAACTGGACGGCGGGAAGAGTCTTCAAATGGATCATTGGAAGCCTGCTTCTGATAGGGTATGTTGCCGGTTTTATCGGATGTGTTGTGGCTTATAATCTTGGAACTAAAATGATTGATGCGGCTCCTGAATTGAAAGTAGAGAATCTTTTATCTGCGGAATCCTCCAAAGTATATGACAGTGAAGGAGTACTGATTGCAGATTTGGGAGAATATCTGCGCGAAAATATTACTTATGATGATCTGCCGGAATCGTTGGTAGATGCTTTTGTAAGTATCGAAGATTCAAGATTCTTCGAACACAATGGATTTGATATTCCTCGATTTACCAAAGCATTTTTAGAGATTGCGCAAAATGCTTTGAAGACTCATCAAATCGTTTTTTCACAAGGCGGTTCTACCTTTACGATGCAATTGATCAAAAACTCATATTTCACTGTGGATGCAAAGGAAAATTCGACCATCGCTTCAAAATCTATTGATCGTAAAGTCCAGGAAATTTATTTGGCTCTTAACTTGGAACAAACAGTGTCTAAGGAAGAGATTTTTGAAATGTATGTAAATAAGCTGAATTTTGGCGGAAATATCCGCGGAGTTCAAAAAGCGGCACAATATTATTTCGGTAAAGATGCTAAAGAGCTTACTTTATCGGAATCCGCCTTATTGGCAGGAATCGTAAATCTACCGAATTCCTATAATCCATATTATCATTTGGATTGGGCAACAGATCGAAGGAATGAAGTGCTGGACCTGATGGTCTATCATGGATATATCAGCCAAAATGAAGCGGCATTGGCAAAAACCATAAAAATCGAGGATCTTCTTGTTGGCGAAAACTATATTCAAAAACAGGCAGGAGGCTCCTATCAAAGTTATCTGGATGCAGTAATTAATGAAGCAATTGAGAAGACAGGAAAAAATCCGTATGAAACCTCAATGGAAATCTATACTTGCTTGAAAAGAAATGTTCAAGATGAGATCGATGCGATTCAAGCCGGAGAAAATGAAAATGTTGTTTTCCCGGATGAACATATGCAGGTGGCCATTGTTTCCATGAATAATCAGACGGGAGAAATCGTCGGATTAGGTGGTGGAAGAAATTATGAGGAAGCCGGGGCACGTGCATTCAATCGTGCAACTCAGATGTATAATCAACCAGGATCCTCTGTCAAGCCTTTCTTATCTTATGCATTGGCTTTCGATTATTTAGGCTGGGCAACAGACCATGTGCTTACCGATCGACCTTATGTTTATCGTGGAACGACTTTGAGATTGCAGAATTTTGATGGCAAGTATCGCGGCGATGTTCTTTTAAATGAGGCGGTTGCATCTTCGTTGAACATTCCGGCCATTGAAACACTGCAGGAAGTTTTGGATACGGTTGGACGTGATACGGTAATTGAATATTTACAGGATTTGGGGTTTGATAAAGTTTCGCAAGACAATTTTGATACGGGATTTGGAATCGGCGGATCCACATTTACAGCCACACCGGTTCAGCTTGCAGGGGCTCATGCAGCACTAATCAATGATGGAAAATATATTGAACCGCATACGATCAGCAAGATCGTCTTTGCAGATGGAAGCGAATATATTGCAGATACAGAAGGAAAACAGGTAATTAGTGAAGAAGCCGCTTATATGGCCGCCATACTGGAGCAGTATTGTGTTGACGGGCCATTCTTTAACTACATGCAGATATTAAGAAGAGACTATCCGATCTATGCCAAGACCGGAACAAGTGACTGGGGAACTTATGGAATGCAGTATGGAATTCCTCGCGGTGCAGCGAAGGATAAATGGATGGTGTCTTCAAGTTCGCAATATACGAATGTGGTTTGGTTGGGCTATGACAAAGCGGAAGAAGGAGTTGACACGTGGTTCAACAGCTACAAGAGTTCACAGAACATTCCGGGGAAGATCAGTAAAGAAATGCTCGATGTTCTTCATGAAGATATGGAAGAGAAACCAAGAGCTTTAGAGCAACCGGAAGGAGTCGTATCCATCACTCATATTATCGGAACATTCCCTTATGTTGCCCCAATGGCCGGCATTGATTCATCCTTGATTACAACAGGCTTGATCAAGAAAGAATTTGCAACTCTGTCCAATGAGATCGGGAGTTCGAATGCCGGATTGAATTCATTCAATGCATATTTTGATGAAGAAGGGGCTTTGGTACTGACATGGGGAACAGGAAACTGTGTCGATGGTGTCAAAGATATCAGTCTGCATGAAAACGGAGTGGATTATGAAGCAACAGGACGATGCTATTTTGATTGGAGCATGTTATATGGTTCCGGAGGATCAAAAGCCGCTGATATCATGATAAATGGTGTATATGATAGAACGGTTTGGGCGGAAGGTTCCAGCACGAGAGTTTGGGAACTGGATAAAAATGCGTCAATCCAGGCATGCGGATTCATTGACGGCGGATCCGGTGGAAGAATTTGTGTTGACGTCAATTAAATAATGAAAAAACCGCGATGGAAACTCAGCATATAGATGTACATCGTGGTTTTATTTATATTTAATAATTCAGGAAAATGAGATTTATTCTGTTTATAATTCAGGAAACCGGGAATTTATGAGATGAACTGTCTTTTTCCCTTTAAGATAGATTCGCGTAACACGGTCTGATATGGAAGTCATGATTTCATAAGGAATCGTATCTAATCGTTTTGCAACATCCAAGATTGAGATATGGGGACCAAACAATTCAACTGCACTGTCGATTGGAAATTCTTTCGGCATTTTGATCATGCATTGATCCATGCAGATCCTTCCGACAAAAGTACAGGTCGATCCTTTAAGATAACAAGATCCGTTTTGATTTTTTCTGAGCCAGCCATCAGCGTATCCAATAGGCAATGTTCCGATCCATTCGTTTTTCTTTACTGTATAAGTGGCTCCGTATCCAATTGTTTCTCCGGCGAGAACTTTCTTGACTTGGATCAGTCTTGAATAGAGAGACATAACTGGTTTGAGATCAGAGTGATAGCTGTCGATTCCATACATGGCTAATCCGGCGCGGACTGCATTTGTGACCTTGTCCTGATAATGAAGGGCTGCATCTGAATTAGAGATATGAATCCATTTAAAAGAATAGTTCAAGCAACATATCGCTTCGTAAAATCTTGAAAACTGCTTATTGACCATGATTCCATCCGGATTATCACTACAGGCGTAGTGAGAGAAAATTCCTTCCACTTCAAAATGTTTTAGATTTAAAAGTGCCAAGGTCTTTTCCAGCTCGGAAAAATCACAAATTCCTACACGATTCATGCCGGTATCCACCTTGATATGCACCTTTAAACCGGCATAATTGCTTTTTTCACATCGCTGGACCCAGCTCAATGAGGGTACAGTCAAGGTTAAATTATTTTCGATTGCAAGATCACAAAATCTTGGATCTGTATACGATAAAACAAGAATATTACCCTCAATTCCTTTGCTTCTTAAATCAAGTCCTTCATCCATGCTGGAAACGACCAGATATTCAGCACCGTATTTCAAGGCATAGCGGGCAATCATTTCAGCTCCGCATCCATAGGCATTCGCTTTAATCACGGCAAACAGAGATTTATTGGAAGTTTGTTTGATTGTCTCAATATTTGTTTTAAGGGCATCCAAGTCGATTTGAGCCCATGTTTGACGAGTCAGCATAAGGTTCCTCCTATATTACTCTGGAATTCTGATAAGCAGCCATGACACCGACCGCACGAAATAATAAGCCCAACAAAGAATTGATACTTGTAGAGAAAAGCGAGGATAAAATAAAGCGGAAAACGGTGACAAAATAGCTGAAATTAGTGAAAATACTAAAGCCACCGACTGAAATCATATCTGCAAGTAAAAAACAGCATACAGCGCAGATCGCACCTAAAATAGAAAAACGAAGCTGAACACCGCGACCGAAATTCTGAATAGCATAGCCGATGCCGTAACCAATGGCAACATAAAAGATTTCAAAAGTAATAAATAAATAAGAAGAAATGATTCCATACAGAATGGCTAAGATCAGACTGCTGATGATTCCGGCAATACATCCTCTTATAAAACGTTCATTCTTTGTTACTGCATTTTTGTTATAAATATGCAACATAACCGGCCTCCTTGATTCTTTTAGTATATCACAAACAGATAAAAAGTGTGTGATAAATACAAGAAGATTTGTTGAAAGATACTTAATGACATGATATAATAATAAAAACTTTAATTTAGTGCGAGACGCTAAGAAGGTACACATAACAAAAATAGAATAGTAAAACTGTGCCTTCATGAATTGAAGGTTTTTTTGTGGAAAGAAAGGTGAAGTAATGAATCGGATCAGGAAATTCAAGATCTTGTGTAATGAAAAGCTGACAGATCAAATATTTAAAATGATTCTGGCAGCAGATGAAACCGACTGGATCACAAAACCGGGACAATTTGTGAATATCACAATTGATCAGGCCTATTTAAAAAGGCCGATCAGCATCAGTGAATGGGATGAAAAAGGCTTTACGATCATCTATAAAGTTGTCGGTTTCGGAACAAAGCAGTTATCCTTGAAAAAACCGGATGAAGAGATAGAGTGTCTGATTGGTCTTGGGAATGGCTTTACTCCGGAAAGATTCTTGCAGGATCATGTGCTTCTGATTGGTGGCGGAGTTGGTGTTCCACCACTTGTCGGATGTGCAAAAGCATGTTTGAAACTGAATAAAAAAGTGAGTGTGATCCTGGGGTTTGATACAAAGAAGAACAGTTTCTATATTGATAAATTCGAAGAAATGGGATGTGAAGTCTATGTTAGTACCAATGATGGCAGTTTGGGCACAAAAGGCTTTGTCAGCAATGTGATGAGAGAAGAGAATTTATGCGATCTTCCCTATATGGCATGTGGCCCATTGCCGATGCTGAAGGCAGTTTATTCCATCAGCAGAGCATCGGGACAGCTATCTTTTGAAGAGCGGATGGGATGCGGATTCGGTGCCTGTATGGGATGCAGCTGCAAAACGATCACAGGGGTCAAAAGAATCTGTAAAGAAGGTCCGGTATTAGACAGTGAGGAAATACTATGGAAAGATTAGAAGTAAATCTGAGTGGATTAAAACTGGATAATCCGGTTATTCCGGCAAGCGGAACATTTGGATTTGGCTATGAATTTGCGGATTTTTATGATCTGAATGTTTTGGGAAGTATTTCTACAAAAGGTACGACGGTTGAGGCCCGCTATGGAAATGCAACACCGCGGATTGCGGAATGTACAGGCGGTCTTTTAAATAGTATCGGATTACAGAATCCCGGTATTGACGCTGTTATCAAGGATGAATTTAAAAAACTGAAGCAGGTCTATCATAAGCCGATCATTGCCAATATTTCAGGATTCAGTATCGATGAATATGTGAAATGCGCTCGAGCAATGGAACGGGAAGAACTGGTGGGAATTATTGAAGTGAACATCAGCTGTCCCAATGTTCATCATGGTGGAATGAGCTTTGGAACTGATCCGAATAATGCGGCAGAAGTAACTAAAGCAGTAAAAGCTGTGACCACAAAACCGGTCTATGTCAAACTTACACCGAATGTCACAGATATTGTTGAAATAGCGAAAGCCGTTGAGGCGGCCGGAGCGGATGGCATCAGCATGATCAATACACTGCAAGGAATGAAAATCGATATTCGCACACAAAAACCGGTTCTCGCCAATAAAATGGGCGGATTCAGCGGACCGGCAATCAAGCCGGTGGCGGTGAGAATGATCTATCAGGTTTATGAAGCTGTATCGATTCCGATTATCGGCATGGGTGGCATTGCCTCTGCAGAAGATGTATTGGAAATGATGATGGCCGGAGCAACAGCGGTTCAGATCGGAGCAGAAAATCTGCGTGATCCATATGCCTGCAAAAACATCATCGAGCAATTACCATCATTGATGGATGAATTGAATATACAGAACATTTCAGAAATAATCGGGAGGGCACACAGATGAAAGAAAGAGATGTTATTATTGCATGTGATTTTTCAACAAAAGCAGAAACATTGAAGTTTCTGGACAATTTCAAAGAAGAAAAGCCGTTTGTAAAAATCGGCATGGAGCTTTTTTACAGCGAAGGACCCGAAATCGTTCGTGAGATCAAAGCGAGAGGGCATAAGATCTTCCTTGATCTAAAATTGCATGATATTCCAAATACGGTGTATAAAGCGATGAAAAATCTTGCGAAACTGGATGTGGATATGACAAATGTTCATGCTGCAGGAACGATTGCAATGATGCAGGCTGCACAAAAGGCCATCGAAGAGGAACATGCACATACTCAATTGATTGCCGTTACACAGCTGACCAGTACAAGCGAAGAGGCAATGAAAGAAGAGTTATTGATCAATCATACTATGGAAGAAACTGTTAAGCACTATGCTTCCAATACCGAAAAAGCAGGTCTTGCCGGAGTTGTCTGTTCGCCGCTTGAAGCAGGTTTTGTACAGGAAGTATGCAATGAAAACTTTATCACTGTCACTCCGGGAATTCGTTTTGCGGATTCGGGAAATCAGGACCAAGTTCGTGTTACAACACCATTAAAAGCACGCGAAATCGGTTCCACTTATATTGTTGTGGGAAGACCGATTACAGCCTCGGAAGATCCGGTTGCCAGCTATCGTCGCTGTGTCAGAGAATTTGTAAAAGGAGAAGCAGAATGAGTACAGAGAAAAAAATTGCGGAGCACTTGCTCAATATCAAGGCAGTATTTTTGAAGCCAAATGATCCATTTACTTGGGCAAGCGGCATCAAAAGTCCGATTTATTGCGATAATCGCTTGACACTTTCTTATCCTGAAGTAAGAAATGATGTGGAAAATGCGATTGCAGAAGTGATCAGAACTCATTATCCTGATTGTGAAGCCGTGATGGGAACGAGCACAGCAGGAATTGCTCATGCCGCGTTGGTTGCTCAGATTCTTGACTTACCGATGGGATATGTCAGAGCCAGTGCAAAAGATCATGGCAGGCAGAATCAGATTGAAGGAAAGTGCGAACCCGGCACAAAAGTAGTCGTCATTGAAGATCTGATTTCTACAGCCGGAAGCTGTGTCGATGTCTGCGAGATCTTGAGAGAATGTGGTGCAGAGGTCTTGGGAATTGCGTCCATCTTTACTTATGGATTGAAAAAAGCAGAAGATCGTTTAAATGAACATAATTTGAAAAATGTTTCTGCATCCAATTATGATGCCTTGATTGAAGTGGCTCTTAAAATAGGCTATATCCAAGAAAGCGATGTTAAAAAGCTGCAGGCATTCCGCATGGATCCATCGGATCCAACCTGGATGAATATGTAAAAGAAACAAGAGATTCAGTCCTACCTTGATTGGAATCAGTCTGAATCTCTTTTTTTATTAAATTGCTTATTTTTTGATTTCGGGAATCATAGATAATAAATCCGAAATGCACTTTTCAAATTGCACGCCATAATCATGCCAGTCACGATCTTCTTCTGTTGCCACCATGCATTTCAAAGTAAAATCGCAGGCATTTTTAATGGAAGTCTGCAAGTCTTTCCCGAGAGTCAGCATGGAAACCAAGACACTGCTGAAGACATCACCTGTTCCATGGCTGCTGTATGCGAGGCGTTCATGAAAATAACCATTGAATTCTTGGGTTCCTTTATCATACCAGACGGCTCCGATCTTCTCTTCTTTTTTTATTCCGGTCAAAATGATTTTTGAAGGGCCTAAATCGACAAGTCTTTGACACAGGTCGATGAGTTCATCTTCGTTAAAGTTTTCTTTGTAAGGGATGCCCGCAAGCAGACAAGCCTCCGTCAGATTTGGGTCGGCAATTTCTGCTGCACTGAACAGCTCACGCATTTTATCAACAAAATTCATATCAAATCCACTGTACAATCTGCCGTTATCAGCCATGGCCGGATCAACAAATAGGAAGGTTTCATTTCCTTTGAATTTGGATATAAAATCCAGAATGAGATCGATCTGCTGCCGTGAACCGAGATAACCGGTATAAATTCCGTCAAATTTGATCTGAAGTTTCTGCCAATGTTGATAGATCGATTTTAATTCATCATCTAAATTGAGAAAGGTAAACCCGGTAAATGCTGTATGTGTAGATAACAATGCAGTAGGTAGAATATCGCATTCGATAGTACATGCAGAAATAAGCGGAAGGGCAACTGTCAGACTGCACTTTCCAAAGCATGAAATATCTTGAGCGGTAACGATTCGTTTTTGACTCATAAAAAAACTCCTTTTTCAACATTGTAGACCTCAAATCAGACAAAAACAAGTCAGAATGATGAAAATGAATAGAAGATGGGGTATAATAATGAAAATGAAATGATTTTAAAGGCGTTTGACAGAAATCAGGAGGAAAGTTATGAAAAAAGCGGCAGTTCTTTTAAAAGAAGGATATGAAGAGACAGAAGCACTGTTGACAGCGGATATTTTAAGGAGAGCCCAAATTCAATGTGATTTAATTAGTGCCGAGTCAACTCAGATCGTGTGTAGTTCTCATCATTTTCGTATTGAAGCAGATACGATGTTTGATGGAAATTTAGATGAATATGATATGGTCATTTTGCCGGGCGGACTACCGGGTGCAACAAATCTGCAAAGTGATGAAGCGATTTTAGAGGTGATTAGAAAATTTAACAGCGATCCAAACAAATGGGTTGCCGCAATCTGTGCTGCGCCGATCGTTTTGGCCAGTGCCGGAATTTTGAAGGGAAAGAAAGCAACTTGCTATCCGAGTGAAGAGTTTATTGAGCAGTTGAAAGAAGCAGGGGCTGATTTTGAAGAAGAAATCGTAGTAAGAGACGGACAAATCATCACTTCAAGAGGACCGGCGAGTGGGTTTGCATTCGGCTATGAACTGATTGAAGCCTTGGGAAAGAGTAGCGCCGGATTGAAAAAATCCATGTGCTATGAGATGATGAAATCAAGCAGGATGTAAAATGAAGAAAAAGTTGTTTTGGATATTTGTCGGAATCCTCGTTGTATTATCTGCATTCAATATAGTAAGAAATAAAATGAAGGAGGATGCTATCATGACATCGAAAGAGTATTTGGAACTTCCGTTGGCAAGATACAACGACAGTGATTGCGAAGGGGATTATTCCATTGCCTGTTCTATGATTGCCGCAGAAAATTTAATAGACTTTTTAAATCGTGAAAATGTAGTCTATATCGATATCAGAAATTATGATGAGGCGGAAGAAAAGCGTTTAAAGGGATTTAAAGTTATTCCTTTTCTGGATTTGATCTATAGTTCTGAAAATGACGGAGAACATTTGTATAGCGGAACGGTCAATGAGCCGATCTCTGTGTTTGAGAATTCTGATGAGATCCTGCATCAGCTTATCCCCATAAATCAGCCGGTATTTCTGCTTTGCCGCTCAGGTAGAAGGGTCATTCAGCTCATGATGCTTTTGGAGAAGAAAGGTTATGATATGGACTTTATCTATAATGTCGGCGGAGTTGATCATTATACAGCGGAAATGTATGATTCATTATGGATCAAAAATAAACAAGTCGATCGGATCGATCTGAATAAATTCAATCAGGGCAACCTTCAATAAAGAGTTGCCCTGTACTATTTATTAATGAGCCTTCTGCTATATTTTTTTGGTGTTTAGTGGTATACTAAACATATAGAAGAAAGAAGGTTTGTTATGACAAAAATTGATATATTTTCCGGTTTTCTGGGAGCCGGTAAGACAACATTGATTAAGAAATGTCTTAAAGAAGCATTTGAAAACGAACAAATCGTTTTGATTGAAAATGAGTTTGGTGAAATCGGAATCGATGGCGGATTTCTACAGGATGCAGGGATTCAGATCACAGAAATGAATTCCGGATGCATCTGCTGCAGTCTGGTTGGTGATTTTACCGAAGCCTTGAAAAAAGTGATCGAAGAGTATCATCCGGATCGAATCTTGATCGAACCATCCGGAGTAGGAAAACTTTCTGATATCATTGCTGCAGTGGAAAAGGTAAAAGATCATGCACCGATTCAGATGAATAGTTTTGTCACTGTTGCAGATGCAACCAAAGTAAAGATGTATATGAAGAATTTTAAAGAGTTCTTCAATAATCAGATCGAAGCTGCAAATGTCATTGTTTTATCAAGAACTCAGAAGGTAAGTGAGGATAAATTAAGAGAAACTCTTGACTTGATTAAGGAGCATAATGCTGAAGCGACAATCGTTACAACACCTTGGGATGAGATAAATGGAAAAGAGATCCTCCATGTCATGGAGTCTAAAGAGAGCTTGGAAAAGCTGATGCTGGAAGAAGCAAAGATCTGTCCCGAATGCGGTCATCATCACGATCATGATCACGAGTGCTGTCATCATGAACATGAGGAGTGCTGCTGCGGTGAGGATCATGAAGAGGAATCCTGCTGTCACCATCATGAACATCATCACCATGATGGAGAATGCTGTCACCATCATCATGAGGAAGATGAGTGCTCTCATCATGAGCATCACCACCATCACCATCATCATGACGCAGATGAAGTGTTTACAAGCTGGGGTGTAGAGACAGTACATAAATACGATGATGAAGAATTGGAAGCGATTCTTGATAAATTGGCAAATACCAATGAATATGGTGTGATTTTGAGGGCGAAAGGAATTGTTGCCTCAAAAGAGGGTGCGTGGTATCATTTCGATCTTGTCCCTGAAGAAATTGAGATTCGCCGCAATGATGCAAGTTATACCGGAAGGATCTGTGTGATCGGAGAAGATTTAAAAGAAGAAGAACTTAGAAAGCTGTTTGGCATTTAAAGGAGAAGCTTATGGATATTCCTGTATATCTGTTTACCGGATTTTTAGAGAGTGGAAAAACAACTCTGATCCGGGATACTTTGATCGATCCGGAATTTACCGATCAGGAGAAGACCCTGCTTATCTGTTGTGAAGAAGGCATGGAAGAATACGATTCGATGTTTTTGAAACGATTGAATACGGTGATCGAATATGTGGATTCATTGGAAGACATCACCCCTGAATTTTATGAAGAATTGCAAGAAAAGGTGGAACCGGACAGGGTAATGATCGAACTGAATGGGACGTGGAGCGTCAATGATTTTTTACATGTGGATATGCCTTCAAATTGGCTGCTGGTTCAGATCATCTCAACCGTCGATGCAAGTACATTCAGTCTCTATGTCCAAAATATGAAGCAGATGATCTTTGAACAACTGATTCATTCTGAATTGATCATATTCAATCGCTGCGATGAAACAACGAGCAAGCGTTTTTTAAGGACAAATATCAAAGCCATCAATAAAGGTGCACAGCTGATTTATGAAGGAAAAGACGGTAGCATCAATGAATTGAAAGAGGAAGAACTGCCGTTTGATCTGGATGCTCCGATTTTAAATATCAGTGATGATGATTACGGCTTATGGTATATGGATGCTTTGGATCATCCGTTCAAGTATGACAATAAAGTGATACGAGTCAAAGGAATGGCAGTAAGTGCCGTCATGGATGATGAGCAGGCACTCATATTGGGACGCTATGCCATGGTATGCTGCACTGAAGATACTTCCTTAATTGGGTTATTAGTCAGAGATATCGAACGGGGTAAATTGCATGAAAACCAATGGATCTCTGTGACCGGCAAGCTGAGTGTTGAATTCGATGAGGCAACTCAGCAGAATTTTGTTGTTCTGCATGCACAGAAAGTTGAACAGGCAGAACCAATGGAAGATGCATATGTTTATTTCAGTTAATTACAAAGACCGTTGATGCGGTCTTTGTTAATTTTTTTGAATTTTCTTTCAAATTAGATGAAGAATTATAAAAAATAGAGTAAAATGATTTTGGATAAAGTTGTTGAGGTAGATACATGAAAAAGATTTTGATTATTTTCCTGATCCTTTTGATGGGATGTACAAAAATTGATCAGTCTATTGAAGAATCTTCTGAAGAGTTGATTGAAAACAGTGAAAAAGTGATCGAGCGGGCAGATTATTCTTTTTATGATGATATTTGGCAGGAACAATTCCAATATAATAAGGATTATATCGGTGAAATATGGTTTGACAGCGGACTTCTCGATTTGCCTTTCGTGCAGGGAGAAGACAATGATTTCTATCTTCATCATGATTGGAAGACACTGGAATACTTTAGCGAGGGAAGTGCCTTTATGGATTTCAGAAATCAATTGGATGATGAAAATATAATTCTTTATGGTCACTATATTTATGAATATAAAGATCCGACGAGAACGCATATGTTTACCCCTCTTCAACAATTAAAAGAAGAAGAAAATTATGAAGAAAATCAGTATTTCAATGTTCTTCTTGAAGGCAGGATAAGAAGATATCAAGTTGCCGTAGTTTTTTATTGTCCGCTTGTTTTTGAAGGAATGTATGCCTATCCTCATGCGAGCATGCGGTATAATATGCCGAATTACGACCCTGATTATTTTGAAGAATACAAGCAGGCAGTCTATGAACAGGCTTTTTATGATACAGGTGTTGATATTACCTTGGAAGATAAATTGATCACCTTTCAAACATGTGTGGAAAACAGAAATGATCTGCGTTTGATCATTGTTGCGAAAATGATTGAAGAAATCGAGACAAATCCTCAAGAGTAGGATGCCCAAATCTGTAAAAACGAACGATGTATGTTGGATTGAAAAAAATAAAAAAAGTTATTGACTAAAAACTTTCTTAGTGGTATATTATTAAGGCACTAGTAAATAGTGTTACGTGGAGGTTTAGCTCAGTTGGGAGAGCGTCTGCCTTACAAGCAGAGGGTCAGCGGTT
>CAZUVT010000032.1:3624-16396 GCA_964623925.1 uncultured Erysipelotrichaceae bacterium | reverse complement strand
TGCCCTGCAAGAGGGCGTGGATGAAACGGTTATCGCAAATCGCTATATTGAAGCCTATAATCAGGTTCGTGATAAGCTTCATACGGTTAAGCTTTCCGCAACTCCGAGAGTCACGGAAACGATGGATGAGATCATTCGATTCATTCAGCTTCTGGTGGATAAAGGATTTGCCTATCAGGCAGCGAATGGAGATGTCTATTTCAGTGTCGGAGCAGTTAAAGAGTATGGGAATCTCTCAAAGCAGAAACTGGATGATCTGATGGTCGGAGCCCGCATCGAAGAAAATCAGGACAAGAAGAATCCATTGGATTTTGCCTTATGGAAAAAAACAACGAAAGGAATTCAATGGGATTCGCCTTGGGGAAAAGGAAGACCGGGATGGCATACAGAATGCGTCGTGATGATCGATAAAGAATTCAATTCGCAAACGATCGATATTCATGGCGGCGGTAAAGATTTGAAGTTCCCGCATCACGAAAATGAAGAGGCTCAGAATCTTGCAGCCAATGAGAGACCTTTGGCAAAGATGTGGATGCATAATGAAATGCTGAGCTTTGACGGTGCAAAGATGTCTAAATCTTTAGGCAATGTTTTGTGGGCAAAAGATGTCATTGAACGTTTAGGAGCCAATGTGGTCAGATGGTTCATGCTTTCGATCAGTTATCGGAGCATCTTGAATTTTACAGATGAAACACTTGCGGCAGCCCAAAAGGAATTGGCAAAGGTTGAGACCCCTTTGAAACAGGCGCATGTCAAGGTAGCCATGCAGAAGCAAGATCTGGGTGAGGGAATGAATCAGGAAATCTGGGATCATTTTATTGATGCCATGAACGATGATCTGAATACACCTAATGCTTATACCGTTATTTTTGATGCCGTTAAATTGCTGAATCAACAGCTTCGCGTGCGTGAGATCGATTTTAAAGAAGTGGGGATCCTTGTCAATACCTTGGAAAAGATGTTGGAGATTTTAGGTATCATCTTTGATCCAATCGAAGTCAATGATCAGGATATTGAAAATTACAACAAGTGGAATGAGGCTAAAGCGGCAAAAGATTTTGAAACAGCAGATGCTTATCGCAAAGCGCTCATGGAAAGAGGATTGATTTAGTGGAGATCGCTCAGATGCCATCCGGTGCTTTGGCCTTTGTCGGAGATGCGATCTGGTCATTGAAAGTCCGGGAATATCTCGTTTTGAAAGGATATCAGAAACCGAATGATCTGCAGAAATTCAGTATTCGTTTCGTCAGTGCGAACGCTCAGGCTTCTTTCATTCGTTTGCTGGAAGCTCAAGACTGGATGAATCAAAATGAAAATGAAATTTATCATCGGGGAAGAAACTATAAGAGTGAGACGAAAGCTAAAAATGCGGATATCATCACGTATCGCATTGCCACGGGATTTGAAGCTTTAGTCGGGTATCTTTATTTGACAGATCAGAAAACAAGACTGGAAGAGCTTTGGAATCTGATCAGGATTGAAATGGAGAAAACAATATGATCATATATGGAAAAAATACGGTTTTGCAGCTTTTGAAAGATGGCCGTAAAATGAGCCGGGTCTTTCTTGCGGAGAATACCAAGCTTCCGCAATTGGAAAGTGAAGCTAAAAAGAGACGGATTCCGGTTAAGATTTGTTCGCGAAAAGAATTGGATCAATTGACTGAGGGGGGGATTCATCAGGGAATTGCAGTAGAAGTCGAAGATTACAAAACAAGAACGATCGGTGAAGTGCTGAACATGATTCCAAAAGGGAAGCTTCCGCTTCTGGTTATGCTGGATGGATTGGAAGATCCGCACAATCTCGGAGCGATCCTTCGAACCTGCGATGCAGTGGGAGCGGATGGAATCATTATTGGAAAACATCGTTCTGTCGGCCTTACTGCGACTGTGGCAAAAGTTTCAACAGGGGCAATCGATACGATTCCGGTAGCACAGGTAACGAATCTGACGCAAACTTTGAAAATGCTGAAGCAAAAAGGTTATTGGGTTTGCGGAACAGAGATGAAAAATGCGATTGATTATCGCCAAGGGAAATATGATACACCGCTTGTGCTTGTCATCGGGTCAGAAGGATTTGGAGTATCAAAGCTTGTAAAAAGCGAATGTGATTATATGGTTACATTGCCGATGGTTGGACAGGTATCTTCATTGAATGCATCTGTGGCCTGCGGGATTCTTCTTTACGAGATTTATTCGAAAAGAAATCCAATTTAATAAAAATCATGTTTAATTCAAACTTGATGGAATTAAATGATTTTGAATTGATCTATATGGCACATCAGAATAATGAAGATGCACACAAGCTATTGATTGATAAATATACCTCTGCAATCACCCATGTCATTTGCCAGAAAATGGACATGGAACAGCGAAAATATCTTTTTGAAGATGCATTTCAGGAAGCTTCTGCCATGCTTTTTAATTCAGTTGATTCTTATCGGGATGATTCCGGTATTAAATTCTTTACGTTTAGCATTTTGTGTATTGATAGAAAGCTTTCAGATATCCTCAGAAAGGTCAGAAGAGGCACTTACCTATCCGTCAGCGAGTTGTCATTGGATGCTCCTTTAGATAAGAATACCAATGGTCGCTATGTAGATCTTGTGGAAGATCTACATTATGAATATCAGCCGGAAGAGTATTTGAAAGCCATTTTTTTGAAAGATGAACTGCTCAAAGCGGCAGATAAGCTGGAAGAAAAAGAACGAAAGATCTATATGTATCAAAGTTTGGGATATGACTATAAGCGGATTGCCGAATTGACGGATACGACCAGTAAAAATGTAGATTATCTCTTACGAAAGGCAAGAAAAAAGCTGAAAAATGAATTGAAACTGAAAGAAAATGATTAAGTCTGTTTGACTAGTTGATGACTTTATGATAAAGTTATAGAGCAAGTGGAAGGGTGATTTTTTGTTATGGCAGAAAAAAGCAATAAGGTGATTTTGACATGCACAGTATGTCTTTCACGGAATTACTCAACTCGTCGTAATATAAAAACACATACAGAACGTTTAGAGTTGATGAAATATTGTAAAAAATGTGGTATGCACACTCTTCATAAAGAAACCAAATAGTAGTAGGAGGGTTACTGTTATGTCAAAGTGGTTTAGTATTGATGGTATAAAAAAAGAAATCAAGCGTGTACGCTGGTCAAATAAGAAGGATTTAGCAGGAAACTTTGCAAAGGTTCTGATTTTCTGTGCGTTTTTCGGAGTTTTCTTTGTGATTTGCGAGTACGCAATTACACTTTTCTTGAAACTTATTGGAATAGGAGCGTAAGGTAATGGAAGAATCAAAAAAGGAATGGTATGTAGTCAATACCTATGCAGGACATGAAAATAAAGTAAAAGAGAATTTGCAACGTCGTGTTGAATCAATGGGGATTTCTGATTATCTCTTCCGTATCTTAGTGGCAGAGGAAAAAGACATTGAAATCAAAAACGGCAAGCAGGTCGAGAAAACGAGAAATCTTTTCCCGGGGTATCTGTTTGTAGAAATGATCATGACCGATGATGCCTGGTATGTTGTTCGTAATACTCCGGGTGTAACCGGATTTATCGGTTCATCAGGTGGTGGTGCAAAACCGTTCCCGGTAAGTCCTGAAGAAATTGATGCCATCCTGAGAAGAATGGGATTGAGCGATCGCAAGATCGTCGTTGATTTCACAGTCGGAGATCGCGTTAAGATCTTGAACGGACCGTTTGTGGGAATCGAGGGAACAGTCGATTCATTGAACGATGATGCTCAGACAGCACATGTTCTGACAATTTTATTTGGACGCGAAACGCCGACTGAAATTGCTTATATGGACCTTGAAAAAGTAGAGTATTAAGATTATTGAGAGAAGCAGGAATGCTTCTCTTTTTCTTTTTGATATGATATAATTCCCATATAATAAAGGTGATGGATATGAAAAAAATAAAGATACTTGCAACAACAGATTTACATGGATATATTACTCCTTTCAATTACAGTGATAGAAAGATGGGACCGGTCGGATTGTCAAAACTGGGGCCGATCATTCAAAGGGAACGAGATGAAAATACGATCCTTGTGGATGCCGGAGATAACCTTCAGGGAAGCCCGCTCATGTATTATCATATGAATCATCATGCCGAACTGTCGACTCCGATCGTGGTGGCCATGAATGAATATAAATATGATTATTTTACGATTGGAAATCATGATTTGAATTTTGGTCAAAATCATTTGCGAAATCATCTGGCCCAGATGAAAGCGACTTGTGTGACCGGAAATTTTGTCTTTGATGATCATCGTCTTTCTCCTTCGTATCGCATTCATGAGTTTAAAAACGGAACAAGAATTGCCTTAATCGGAGTTTTGACAGATTATATCCAGCATTGGGAAAAGCCGGAGAATCTTGTCGGCATTGAGGTAGAAGATGTATTTAATTTTGTAAAAGAAGCAGTAAATGAAGTTAAATCAAATGAAAAGGTGGATGCGATCGTGGTCATTTACCATGGCGGATTGGAAAAGGATTGGAATACCGGTGAAGAAACGGAAGATCTGACCGGAGAAAATGTGGGTTATAAGATCTGTGATGAAATTGACGGAATCGATGTCTTGATTACAGGTCATCAGCACCGCTCTTTTGTATGCAAAGTCAAAAATACAGTAGTAACACAGACTATGGCAAACGGAAGAGAATTGTCCTGTATTGAGATCGATCCTGAAACCAAGACCGTTAAAGCTGAAATTATTGCAGGAACGGATGAATATGATCATGAATTGGTCGATTTGTTTAAAGAAGAAGAGGAAGAAACTCAGAACTGGCTTGATACACCGCTGGGCTGTTTTAAAGAAGGGGATTGTCTGGTTCATGATCAATTTGACGGAAGACTGCATAAGCATCGTGCCATTACATTTTTAAACGATGTTCAGTTCTGGAAGACTCATGCACAGCTTAGCTCGCAAGCCCTTTTCAATGATGTGGCGGGATTTGCGCATGATATTACGATGCGTGATCTTGTTTCTACTTATATGTTTCCAAATACACTTGTCGTAAAAGAAGTTAGTGGAAAAGTGCTGAAAGAATTCTTAGAGAAGTGTGCAGAATATTTTGATTACAAAGATGGAAAGATCTGTGCAAACAAGCGATTCTGTGAACCGAAACCGATGCATTTCAATTATGATATGGTGGACGGAATTGATTATACGATCCATGCCTCTTATCCGATCGGACAAAGAGTCACCGATATCACTTATCAGGGGAGAGCGGTAAAAGACGAAGATATTTTCTCTCTGGCTCTCAGCAATTATCGGGCTGCAGGTGGAGGAGATTTTGATATGATCCGCCCATGTAAGGTGCTTCAGGATATACAGGAAGATGTGGTGGATGTGATTCGTGATTATATTCTTGAGAAAAAAGAGGTTGAAATCAATCATCGTGAGAATATCAAGGTTGTCAAATAAAAGAGCAGGAGATATTTCATGAGTGTCGGAGTTTTGATATGCGGTTTGAACGGAGCAGGAAAAAGCATGCTTGGAAAAGCACTGGCGGAAAAGCTGCAATATCGTTTTATTGATAGTGAAGATCTGTATTTTCCTCAAAAAAATTCTAAATATCCATATACGGTCATGCGAAGCAGAGAGGAAGCTGAGAAAATCCTTCTTGATGAGATTCGGAAGCATGAAAACTTTGTGTTTGCATCGGTTAATGGTGATTACGGCCCAAATATTACTTCTTTTTTTCAATATGTTGTCATTATTGAAGTCCCAAAAGAGATCCGGATGCAGCGGGTTAAAAACCGTTCTTTTCAAAAGTTCGGAGATAGAATGCTGCCGGGCGGAGATTGTTATGAACAGGAAAAACAGTTCTTTGAATTTGTTCAAAACAGAAAAGAGGATTTGATTGAAAAATGGGTCGAATCTTTGGATTGCACGATCATCCATGTGGACGGCATCGTATCTATTGAAGAGAATGTCAATCATATTGCAAAAATAATTTCGTTTTAATAAAAAGAGAGACTTAAGTCTCTTTTTTCATAGGAATCAACATCGCTTAAACCACAAAGAAATATTTGAAAAAAGAGCGAATTATCCTTTTATATTCACATATGAAATTAATTGCAAAGCAAAAATCAGAAAATAAAATTAAATTTTACAAATGTATAGTCGTACGACTGAACCATTGTTTGACGATTTTTTAAGTGATAAAATAAATCCGGGAGAGGTGTTTAAGGATATGAATGGACAGATTATTTTGGATGAATTAATAGAGTTGAAAGGTCAAAAAAGCGATTCGCATAAAGATGGAAGTCATGGAGCAGGATAGGATATATGACCAAAGAAGTTAGTCGGAATAATCAATATGTTATTTATGGAAGGATCCTTCGTAAAGAAAGAGAAGAAGGATATTATATCGGCAGTGATATTACAAAAAAGACAGGATTGAGCAAACAGCTTATTTCCGATATAGAAATCGGAAATAAGAATGTGTCTTTTGAGAAAATCAGGATCTATGCTTCATTTTTTGATCTGGTATTTGACGAAGCAGAAAATAGGAAGCTGTTAAAGGAAATGAATAAGATCTTTTTTGAAGCGTTGGATTGTTTGATTTATGCCGATCCGGAAAATTTTGTAAAACTGTATCGGCTCGTAGTGAAGGATCAAGAGAAGATCACCCATTCCAAATGTGCTGATTTCTTTTATCTGTTCGAAATGATCTATAGTTTTATCATAAATGACAAAACACTTTTTCAAAAAACAAGAGATATCATTGATAAATATTTTCTTGATATTTATGACAGTCAGCTGTCGTTTCTTTATTGGCTGACGATCGGGAATTATTATAATGTAACGAAAAGATGGGAAGAAGCGTTGAATATTTTCAGAAGGATCAGAGAAGCCGGTGCATCGATTTCGGTAGATCTGCAGGCTATGCTTTATTATAGCCTTGGAACTTCTTATCGGAATATGGGAAATCCGGTCAGTTCCATGACGGCCTATCAAAAGGCAAAAACTTTATTTGATGAATCCAACAATTATATTCGTTCTTTATACATCAGTGCTTATATGGGAAAGGATATGATGAGTCTTTATCGCTATGAAGAAGCGGCGATCTTATACGATAATTTAATGAAAACGGCTCAACTGTTAAATGATGAAAATCTGATCCATGAATTGAAATTGAGTATTATAGAAAACTATTTTTTTAAAGGGGATTTCGAACAGGTGCTGGTGCTGAGTGAAAGATGGACGAATGAACGAGATGCCATGGATATAGGATTATTTCGAATCTGGTCTTATTATAAGCTTGGCAATGAGTCCTTATGTAAAGCAACACTGGACTTTTTGGTGACAAATTATGAGATTCCCGACAACTATCATTCATGTGTGATTCGCTGTATTCAATCATTGATGCAGAAAGATGATCGCCTGATATCAGATAATCTGATTGAATTATACCGGATTACAGAAAGCGAGCATTTATTTGATATCCAGGAATTCCTATTGGATATTTTGACTGAAGTGTTAAATCGACAGGAAAATTATGTAGATGCCGTAAAATACTATGAGGTTCAGATTGCGATTTTGAGAAGGAAAATGAATGACACAGAGCATTTAGAAGCGGAATTTAATTACAGCATCACTTTATAAAGAGATGAAAGATTTCTTTTCTTGTTTTAAATAGAAGTATAAGCGCTAGTTTGCGTTAAGAAAATTAAATGAAATAAAATATATTTTCAATCATAAATATTTAAAAAAAGGATAAAAAGAATTATAATGTAGTCCGAATGGAGGATGAATTCATGACAAAGAATACAAAGGGATTAATGACCGAAGGAAATATCGTGAAGCAATTGATTCTCTTTTCAATACCGCTATTAATTGGAAATCTGTTTCAACAGCTTTATAATACTGTGGATTCAATCATTGTCGGAAATTATGTTGGAGGTCAGGCTTTGGCGGCTGTAGGAACAAGTACGCCCTTGATTAATTTACTGATTGGATTTTTTGTGGGAATTTCTGCCGGAGCGGGAGTCATCATTTCTCGTTATTTCGGTGCAAGAAAAGATCAGGAACTGGTCAGTGCCATTCATACGTTTACCGCTTTTTCTTTGATTTTTGGATTGATCATGACTTTTATCGGTGTATTGGGCAGCAAAATGTTTCTTGGATGGATCGGTACGCCATCCGATATCATCAATGATGCAGATACGTATCTGAAAATTTATTTTGCCGGTATCTTGTTTACAATGATCTATAACTCGGGATCCGGAATTCTAAGAGCTGTAGGAGACTCGAAAAATCCGCTGCTTTTTTTGGTTGTATCCAGCCTGATCAATGTTGTATTGGATTTAGTATTTGTTATTTACTTTGATATGGGAACAGCCGGAGTCGCTTGGGCAACGGTAATTGCGACTGCCATTTCTGCAGTTTTGGTGGTTTTTGTTTTAATGAGATCCAAAGAGCAGTATCGGATCGTTCTTTCCAAAATCAGGATCGATAAAGAGATGCTTATGGAAATCATCCGTATCGGAATCCCGTCCGGTTTTCAACAGGTCATCGTTTCCTTTTCAAATACGCTGGTTCAATCCTATGTCAACCGCTTCGACTATGCGGCGATTGCGGGTTTCAGCTCTGCCAATAAATTTGACAACTTTTTGGGACTTCCGGCACAAAGTTTCTCTTTGGCGATCATGACCTTTGTCGGGCAGAATCTCGGCGCCAAAAAGATGGATCGTGCAAAGAGGGGGATTCGGGTTTGCCTGCTTTTGTCATTTGGTGTTGTTGTTTTGATCGGGATTCCGGCTTATCTGTTTTCCGATCAATGCATCCGTGTCTTTGTAGATGATGCTGGAGTCATTGAAATGGGAAGCAGAATGATGCGGACAGTTATTCCTTTCTATTTTGCTTTATGTATAAATCAGGTTTTGATGGGTGCGATTCGCGGAGCCGGTGTGACAACGATTCCGATGATCTTTTCCATCTTCAGTTTCTGCATTGTACGACAGATCATGCTGGCAGCTTTGATGCCGATTTTCAATAGCGTGAACTTAGTATTCTGGAGTTATTCCCTCACATGGATAGTATGTTCAAGCTTGTACGTGGTTTATTATTTTAAAGGAAATTGGCTAAGAAAATATATGGATTAAAGATATTGAGGAGAGTATATGGTATATTTCACATTTCTGGCAATTAGTTTTTTGGCTTCAACAGTAGGAGCTCTCTGTGGAATCGGCGGCGGAGTTATCATCAAACCGGTTTTGGATGCCTTTGGAATCTTGGGTGTATCGACAATCAGCTTTCTTTCAAGCTGTACGGTCTTTACCATGTCTGCTTATTCGGTTATCAAGGCAAAAATGGCGCATGAGCAGCAAATCAATCTGAAATTGACAACGCCATTAGCGCTGGGGGCAGCATTTGGCGGAATTGTCGGCAAGGAATTGTTTTCAAGGATCAAAGCTTTGTTTTCCAATGCAAATACGATCGGTGCTGTCCAAGCGGGATGCCTTGTCGTCATCACACTTTTTACTTTGATCTATACGATCAAAAAAGATCAAATCAAAACGAATCAAGTTGAGAATAAAGCAGTATGTATGATCATTGGCTTGGTATTGGGAATCATGTCCAGCTTTTTGGGAATCGGCGGCGGGCCGATCAATCTGGTGGTTTTGTATTATTTCTTTTCTATGAATACAAAATGTGCCGCTCAGAATTCCTTATATATCATCTTCTTTTCTCAAGGTGCGAGTCTAATCAAAACGATTTTGGAAAGATCGATTCCTGAAGTGGATCTCTTCTTACTGATCGGGATGTTTGTGTGTGGATTGATGGGTGCCATGACCGGGCGGAAGATCAATAAAAGGATCGATGAAAAACAGGTTGACGTTTTATTTAAGCTTCTCATGGTCTTGATTATTTTGATCAACATCTATAATATATTTAAATATTGTTAAAATAAAAAAGAGGACATTCAATCCTCTTTTTTTGTATTAAAGATCAGTTAAGATATATTTTTCGACAAAATCTGCGAATCCATCTTCATCAACGGTTTTCTCGGTAATGATATCGGAAGCGGCTTTGGCATCATCCGATCCATTTAGCATGCACACACCGACACCGGCAGAGAGAAGCATGCTGATGTCATTTGTCATATCGCCGAATGTATAGACGTTCTTTAAATCAAGGTGATGTCTTTCACAGAATAATTCCATGGCTTTTCCCTTTGAAGCATTTTTATTTCCGAACTCATACATGGTATTTTCTGTTTTGAATCCGATAAAATCATCCGAAGGAAATTCTGCAACACGTTTTTCGATTGCCGGCATATCTTCTGCTTTGACTCGAAATCCGATTTTAACAGTAGGAGCAGCCCAGAATTCCGAGTCATCCTTGACGACATGATGAGGATTGGAACCTTTTAGGTAAGATTGAGAAGAAGCCGTTTTTTCATCGATTCGTCGGACATAGTGAATACCATCTCTTTCCATTGACGGATTACAATCAAATGGCGACATGATCTCCATACATTGCTTGATCCACTCTGCTTTCATAGAGTAAAATAATTCGGTTTGCTGGGTCGTATCGTCATAGAGCTCTGCCCCATTTTGTCCGATGATCATATCGCAGTGAATATTCCACTGTTCTTCAAGCTGATGCAGGGATTTGACACCTCGGCCGGAGGCTAAACCAAAAAGTATGCCTTCCTTTTGTAGAGCTTGTATCACATTTCTTGTTCGTTCACTTATATTTTTGTGTTTAGGTACTAATGTATTATCGATATCGCATATAATCAGTTTCGCTTTTTCCATTTTTCTGCCCTCCGGTTTCTAATTCTACCACAAATCTCGGATAATGTGATAAAAATATCAAAAAAAGAAAATATTAAAGAAAAAGTCTGTATTCATCACAGACTTTATTTTGATTTTTGTAAAAAGTTTTGAAAATTAAGATTCAATTGCTTTTCTAATTCTGTTGGATCGATTTTGCGCAGCAGAGATGTTTGAATGATCGTTCGATTTAATACCTTTGCATAATCTTCGATGCGACAAGGAAATCCATCAGCCCAGCTGACGGCATCGATTCCATCTGTTTCCAAAAGCAGATGATCTAAGCTGACAGTTTTAGCTACTTGAGTCACTGCTTCATCTTTCCCGATAGAGACTCCGATCGTAAAGAAGCATCCCAATTCGGCATATTCTTGAATTAGATCCATGGAGGAATACCAATGGACCAGATAAGTATTCGGATATTTTTTAATCAAATCCAACACTTCTTTTTCCATTCCTTTTGTATGTAAAATAACAGGTTTTTTCAATTCGCAGGCAAGAAGCAGCTGCTTTTCAAAAATGTCTGCCTGAATCTTTGGATCGCAATCACACCAGGTGTTATCTAAACCGATTTCACCAATTATGCTGCATTCTTTTAAGATCGGAAGCATCTCTTGAACGTTTGTACTGTCTGCTTTCCATGGATGGATTCCGGCACTGATATGGATCTTATCGTAAGACCTTTGCAGTTCTTTGATGAATTGATATTCATGAAGATCGGAGGCATTCGCAATCACTTCGATATCATGAAGCTTCATTTGATCTACCAGTGCTTTTTCATGAATATGAACATGAGCATCATGCAACATGATTTTTCCCTCGCAGTTCTTGATAGATCTTTTTACGCAATTCGCTTTGTTCGTAAAGCCAGTTTCGATCTTTTTTGATTCCTCTTAAGACAATCTGTTCGACAACAGAGGCAGGATGTGAACCGAGAATCAGGATCCGATCGGCAAGATACAAGGCTTCATCGACATCATGAGTGACCAGAAGAGTTGTCTGATTCATCTTTTTTCTCAACTGTAAAAGCCAGTCTTGCATCTCGTTTCGGGTAATGACATCCAAAGCACCGAAGGGTTCATCCAGAAGCAAGATATCGGCTTTACATAAAGCGGTTCGTAAAAAGGCAGCACGTTGCCGCATTCCTCCGGAACATTCATGAGGATAGGCATTCTCATATCCGCTCAATCCAAACAATTCAAATTCTTTCAACGCTTTTTCCTTATCTTCTTTTTGGGTTCTGTGCAGTTTCCCATAAAGTGTGACATTCTCTAAAATCGTTTTCCATGGTAAAAGAAGATCTTCCTGCGGCATATAGGCAAAATGAGAGGAAAGACCGCTGATTTCGATCCCATCCACATAGAAATGTCCTTCATCGGCTTGAAGCAATCCGGCCAAAATATTGAGAAGGGTTGATTTACCGCAACCGCTGGGTCCGACTAAGGCGATGAATTCTCCTTCCTCTACTTCCAATGAGAGGTGATCGAATATTTTTTTTTCGTCAAATGAGAATGACAGATCCTGCACGCGTAGTTTCATAAGGCCTCCTTTATTTCAAGAATTGATTCGTATATTGTTTTTGAGCTTCGATCTTGTAATCGATCAACCCGGTTTCTACCATAAATGAAGTGTAATTATCCCAGACCTCATCTTTCATCAATCCCCAGATATCGCTGTCTAAGCTGTATTGAGAAGAAAGATATTCCTGAGAAGCCAATATGAATTCCTTATCATATTCAGGGACGATCTCATAAAGGATATCAGCCGCTTCTTTTGGGTTGGCAATGGCGAATTCATATCCTTTTTTTGTGGCGTTGATAAATTTCTGCACAGTTTCCGGATCACTTTCAATCATGTCTGTATTTGTAATGATGACCGGTGTATAATAGTCCAGTCTTTCATCTAAATCTTTTAATGGAATATAATTGAGATCATATCCTTCCAGTCGACCTTTGATAACGCCCCAGCCTT
>CAZUVT010000032.1:0-3614 GCA_964623925.1 uncultured Erysipelotrichaceae bacterium | reverse complement strand
GTTTTACCTAATGAGGCAAAGCCGCTTCCATCAGCACCGACCAGTGTTAATTTAGAAAAGTCTGCACCGGCTTGATTCATGAGTGCCTGGATGACTGCTTCTTCGCTTGGTGCCTGCCATCCGGCATAGACTTTGCCTTCAAAGTCTTTAGGAGAATGGATATCAGCGCTTGTCAAAGAAACAAAACCGCTTGTATTATGCTGGACGATGGTGGCAATGGCTCGGATCGGAAGGGGTTCTTTGGCGGTCAATCCATAGGTGACATGTTCTTGATAGCTGACACCGAATTCACCTTTATTGGCGGCGACTAAGACAGCACTTGTCGAATCGTCTCCCGGCTCAATGATCTTAACATCTAAGCCTTCTTCTTCATAGTAGCCGTTTTTGACAGCGACATAAAATCCGGTGTGATTGGTGTTAGGCAGATAATCTAATATAAGAGTGACTGTTTTGAGCTCGTTTTGATCAGAGCTGTTTGAAGAATTGCTGCATCCGGCAAAAAGAATCATGCATGCAAGGATACAGAAGTAGATCTTGAATTTTTTCATTGTTTGTTTCCTTTCTTTTTTCTTTTGTAAGGAAATGCCAGTTTCTCTATCAGGTTCACAGCTTCATGTAAAAGGATGCTCCAGATTATGACAACGACAACACAGGCGAAAACACGATCCAACATATATCCGTTTTTGGCCCGGATCATGTAGTAGCCAAGTCCGGCTGAAGCACTCAGCCATTCTCCGACAATGGCTCCGCCGATGCAGTAAGTGGCGGAAACTTTTAATCCGGAAAATAAGGCGGAGGCGGCAGCAGGAATTTTTACCAAAGTATAAAGCTGCCACTTTTTGGCTCCCAGACTTCGCAGAAGATTGATCTGTTTTTGATCGACTTGTCTTAAAGCATCACAGAAGGAAATGGTAATGGGAAAGAAGCACATAAAGATGACCATGACGATTTTTGGGGCCTTGTCAAATCCCAGCCAAAGTGAAAACAAAGGGCCGAGGATCATCACCGGCACGGTCTGAGAAACGATCAAGTGCGGAAAAACGCTTGCTCGAAAGACTTCTGACAGATCCATAAGAATTGCAATGAGGACAGCTAAAACCGCTGCGATCAACAGACCGACCAGAGCTTCTTCCAAGGTCACCAAAGAATGCATCCACAGAATGTCTGCATTTTCAAAAAGGGATTGCATGATCATGCTTGGAGAGGGCAGAATAAACAAACTGATGTGAAAGACTCGTACATATCCTTCCCATATCAGTAAGGCTCCCAACAAGGTTATGATCGGCATGAGGATCTTCTGATTTCGCTTCATCTTTTCCCATCCTTTCTGATAAATAAAAAACACCTCGTAATGAGGCGTAAGTGAACCAATCCAAAAAAGATAGATATGACTCCCTACGCTAGCATTAACTAGATCAGGTCATAAGGGACCATGCAGATCCTGCATATCTCAGCCAAATTTAGGCGCCCCTGTCATGACTGATTTTATTATACTGCATTTTAAATAAATTGCAATGTACAAACCATTCATTTCAAAATGATACGGAAAAGAACTGAAAAAAAGTTGAAAATGTTTGAAAATTCTTTTCATCATTCAAGAAAAGTCATATAATACACTCATAAAAAGAAAGAGGAACAGGATATGAATTTAGAACAATTAAAAAGAAAATACGCTTATACTTTGGCAAGAGTCGGGTTAAATGTTCAAAAAGGGCAGACTGTGCTTGTTGAAGCTGCCATCGAAGGATATGAATTTACAACAGTTTTTGCCGAAGAATGCTACAAGCTTGGAGCCGGTAATGTTGTCATCCATTATTTGGATCTGCCGAATATGAAAGTGGCAGCGCAATATAGAAGTGATGAAGAGATAAGAAAAATTGAGCCTTGGGAAGTGACGATGCATGAGCAGTACTTAGAAGAGGGTGCTTGTTATGTTCGTTTGGAAGGAGTCAATCCGAAATTGATGGAAGATGTCAGCGAGGCTCATTCCAATGCCATTTTTGCCCATGTGGATGCGGTAAGAAATATCATGAGAAAGGCAAGCAGAGAGAAACATTGCCAATGGCTGATTGCCATGATTCCTACCAAAGAATGGGCAACCTATATTCTGGATGAAAAAGATGAAGAGAAAGCTTTGGAACAATTATGGAGAACGGTTATCGGTCTTTGTTACATCGATGAAGAAAATGATGTTGTCAAGGCATGGGAAGCGCTCAATGAGAAAAAAGCAGTTAAAGGCAATAAGCTGGACAGCTATCATTTAACTAAGCTTCATTATACTGCTGGCAACGGAACAGATCTGACGGTCGGCCTGACACCATTTTCAAAATTCGGTCCGGGTGAGAGAAAGATGCCGGAGAATTATGTTAAATTCAATGCCAATATGCCGACCGAAGAGATTGCTACAACTCCGGAAAAATATGCAACAGAAGGCGTTGTCTATGCATCAAGACCGTTGGTTTTAGGTGGAAAGAAGATCGATAAATTCGGATTCCGTTTCGAAAAGGGAAAAGTCGTGGAAGTTCTTGCGGATGAAGGAAAAGAAATGCTGGAAGCTTTGATCCAGATGGATGAAAATGCCGGTTATCTGGGAGAGTGTGCATTAGTTGAATATCATTCTCCGATTTCCATGAGCAATCTGGTGTATTACACAACTTTGATCGATGAAAATGCAAGTTGCCATTTGGCCTTAGGAAGAGGATTCGGCAAGACTCCGGAAGGAAGTGGCTATACATTCAATGATTCTGTCATCCATATTGATTTCATGATCGGAACAAGCGATATGCAGATCATCGGAACAGATGAAAACGGAAATGAAGTTGTTGTCTTTAAAGATGGAGACTTTGCGATATAATTGTTCTCTTTTAGATAATGGGATTTCAATTTTCAAAACAAAATGAAGACAATCGATAAGAATATGTCTTCATTTTTTGCTTTTTAGGTGTATAATTATTCAGAAGATATCAATGGGGCCGTAGCTCAGCTGGGAGAGCGATGCGTTCGCAATGCATAGGTCGCGAGTTCGATCCTCGTCGGCTCCACCAAACTGGTATCTTGAATTTGTTTTTTCAAATCATGCAACGTGGTATGTATCGGGTTTCTGTAAATACAGAAGCCTTTTTGTTTGCGAAAAGCTTTTTTGGGAAAAGAATAGTTATAAAAACATAAATTTATTGCCGGAACAGATCTGGAAATTTGTTTTCAGATGTAGATATTTCATTGCGAATAATGAAAATTTTATATATAATATAAACATGGATAAGAGAGAATTGATTATGGATGAAGCATTCAAACTTTTCCTTGAAAAAGGGTATTACGGTTTGGGACTTCAGGAACTTTTAAAACGATGCGGTATTCCTAAAGGTAGTTTTTACTACTATTTTCCTGATGGGAAAATTCAACTTTTATGTGAAGTGGTTGAAAGAACCTACATTCGTATGGAAAAAGCCATCCTCAATAGTATCTTAATTAAAGAAAGTGCAGTTGATTCATTTATCAATATGATCGATTGGCATTCAGCTACCATTGCAGGCAGAAAATATGTTCCTTCTTTGTTGATGACAATGATTTCTATTGAATCCTTGCATTTGGATGAACAAGTACATGAAGTTTGT
>CAZUVT010000031.1:0-16533 GCA_964623925.1 uncultured Erysipelotrichaceae bacterium | reverse complement strand
AGCATAAACATCCTGATGATCACCAAAGATATTCAAAGAACGCTTTGCCAAAGAACGTGCAGCGACATGAATAACTCCCGGCAACAATTCACCGGCCATTTTATAGATGTTTGGAATCATCAGCAACAAGCCCTGTGAAGCAGTAAAAGTAGTAGATAGTGCACCCCCCTGCAAGGCACCGTGTACTGCACCAGCTGCTCCGCCTTCTGCCTGAAGTTCAGCAACTTTCACAGTTGTACCGAATACATTCTTACGACCCTGTGTTGACCACTGATCGACAACTTCAGCCATCGGAGAAGATGGTGTAATTGGATAGATTGCAGCGACTTCAGTAAACATATAGGCCACTGTAGCGGCAGCAGTATTACCATCCATTGACATAAAATTTTTTGCCATGATTAAAAATCCCTCCTAGTTTTCTTTTAACCTTCTTAATTATAGACCATATTCTTTTATTTTGAAACAAAAACTTACTTATTTTTGTCCAATTTTAATCATGAATTCATCCGTTTTATTTTTATTTTTGACAGATTTTAGAAATCTCAACAAAAAAACTCTACGGATTCATTCCAACACAAGAATATTCCGTAAGAGTTCCCTTTATTCCATTTTAATCTGTCAAATAGGCCATCAACAATTTCATGGTATTATCAACCGCCTGCTTATGCGTTCTTTCCATACCGTGGCTCGCACAGACACCCGGTCCGATCAGAGCACCTTTAATATTGTTTCCTCCTGACAAAGCAGCTCCCACATCACTGCCGTAATATGGATAGATATCGACCGCATACTGTAATTCATGCTTCTTGGCCAGATCGATCAATTGGCTGGTCAAGACATAATCATAAGGTCCTCGCGAATCTTTTGCACAAATCGAAACATCAAATTCCGTGCACGATAAATCAGTTCCGATGCATCCCATATCTACTGCCAGAAGTTCGGTAATATCATCCGGGATGCTGCTCATTCCATGCCCCACCTCTTCATAAGTTGAAAACATGAAATAGGTTTTATAGTTCGGTTTCAGATTTTCTCTTTGCAAAGCTTCCAAGACTCCAAATAAAATTGCAACACTCATCTTGTCATCGAGAAAACGGCTTTTAATAAATCCGGATCCGGTAATCACTGTTTTTGAATCATAGGCAATGATATCGCCGTTCTGAATCCCCAATGCTTTGACATCTTCTGCATTTTTAACGACCTCATCCAGACGGATCTCCATCGTTTCATCATTTCTGGCAAGCGTTGAGGCTTCTTTAAACACATGCGCGGCTGGCTGTACACTCAGGATCGTTCCCGAATATCGTTTATTGTCGCGGGTGATGACAGTGCAGTATTCACCATCTAAGGTCGGCATTAACGGTCCTCCCAAACAAGTGATTGCCAGATAGCCGTTTGATTTAATCGAACGAACCATCAATCCGAGCGTATCGGTATGAGCGCATACTCCGATTGCCTTTTCATCGCTTTTTCCTTCTACCTCAACAATCAGATTTCCCTTAACATTCCGGAAACAAGAAAATCCAAGTCTCATTGCTTCTTTTTCTAAAAAGTCAATAGCATGATGCGTAAATCCGGTCGGGCTTTCGATTGCCATGATCTTTTTTAAGAACTCACATACATAATCCATATTTAAATTCATAGGCTTTCTCCTTCCTGAAGCAAAAATACACCATCCAGTCCATCTGCCTCCTTGGTTTGGACCTCTACCGATTCATGAGTCGATGTCGGAATGTTTTTTCCAACATAATCGGCACGGATCGGAAGTTCACGATGTCCGCGATCAATCAAGACCGCAAGATGAATCTCTTTAGCTCTGCCATAATGCATGATTCCATCCATGGCGGCACGAACCGTTCTTCCTTTATGCAAGACATCGTCGACTAACACGACGACTTTATCCTGAACATCGACATCGATATCCGGAATGTTTTCATTTGAAATTGCCAGATCATCTCTCCAGAAATGAATATCAATGCTTCCATGAGGAACTTCTTCTTCGAAAATCGCAATAAAAGATGCAAGACGTTCTGCCAGATAAGCACCTCTTGTTTTAATTCCAACCAAAACAAGATCTTTTGTACCTTTGTTTTTTTCTATAATTTCATGAGCCATTCTGGTTAAAGAACGCTTCATGGCGCTCTCATCCATAATTTCTTTCATCACTAACACCTCTTTTTATAAGATTATATCAAAAGAAAATACTGTTTCCAACAAATTCCGCTAAAATTGAGTTATTCGGAACATGACTGATATCGCCATCAACAAAATATTCCAGCAGATGTCTTAACCGATTTGCTTCCAAATATTCTTTTTCATCAATCTTGATATCTTCTAAAAGCGGAAGTGCGATCTTTTTGAGAACAGTCATCTCATACGGCATGCTCGTATTGAAGATATAATCAGCTTCTTCCTGATACGGATAAATATATTGGTCTTCCCCGTTTCTCACATTTTTCCAACTATTGATCGTTTCTCTTGCGCTACGGTTTCTGAATTGATAATCTCTGACCATTCTTCTGATCATTCTGTAATCCGAGGTCGGAATGCGGTTATGATTATCATAATTCAAGTGCGTCAAAGCATTGATATATACTTTAAACTTATACTCATCCGCAATCAATTCAGAACAGCGCGGATTCAATCCATGAATTCCTTCCACCACCAGAATCTCATTTTCATGAAGACCTCTTGGCTTCGCTTCCCATTTTCTGACTCCCTCTGCAAAATCATAGATCGGCATCAAAACACTTTCTCCATTTAAAAGTTTATTCATTGTTTCATTAAAAAACTTCAGATCAATGGCTTCCACATTCTCATAATCATAGGTGCCGTCCGGAAGCAGTGGTGTTTTAATTCGATCCACATAAAAATCATCCAGCGAAATTACAAACGGACGAATTCCCAAAATCTTTAAATGGATCGATAATCGTTTAGAAAAAGTCGTCTTTCCGGCAGAGCTCGGTCCGGCAATCAAAACAATCTTTTTGGTCGGTTTTGATTCAACGATGATTTTGGCAAGTTCCGAGAGTTTCTTTTCAATCATGGCTTCACTCATCAAGATCATCTCATCCCGATCGCTTTCCAAAATCCGCTTATTCAATTCCGAGACTGTTGAAACACCGATCATTTTCCCCCAATTCTCATATTCTCGGCATACTTTCAACAGCTTTGGCTGAGGTTTGAATTCTTCCGCATCTGAAAGCCATACTCCGCCGTCTATTTTTCTCAGATTGAATCTTTTGATATAGGAACAATTGATGACCATGACACCATAAAAATAGTCATCAATGCCCCCTAACGTATAAATACTGCTCAATTTTTTATCGCGGATCTTCAATAAATCTGCCTTATCATACATGTTAAGCATCTCAAAATGCTTAACCGCTTCATCCTTGCGGACGACTTTGCGAATGATCGGTTCTTTTTCATCGATCATCTTCTGCATTTTCCTGCGGATCATTTCTACCTCATCCTCGTTGATCTGCTTATTTTCAACGGTACAGAAAAGTCCGGATGCATAGGAATGATCGATCTTTACTTCCACATTTGGATAAATCTGCTTAATCGCACTGATAAACAAAAAGCTCAGGCTTCTTTCCAGCATCTGTCTGGCCACATCATCTTCTCGATGAATCAAATGAAGCGTTCCGGATTCTTTAAGTTGATAGTTCAAATCATGAATCTTTCCATTGTAAATAGCACCGACGATATCCTCATTAAAATGCAATTCTTCAGCAAGATCAAGTATCTTTACCGGTTCTTCCCTTTCGATTTCCTTCAATTCTGTTATTATTTTTATCATAGCAACACTCTTTCTATTACATGTCTTAAAACACGGCAGTTGCTACTACCGTGCTTGTTCTTTGTCTTTTCTGATTAATTCTCTTAAGGCTTCAATTGCAATTTCAATAGCACCGCTGGTATCATGCACCTGATCATTGCTCAAACCGGCTTTTGCCCTTTCCTGATTTGCTACAGCCAAAAATACAGAACCGCATCTGACTCTTAAATAACTTGCAACAACAAACAACGCAGCGCTTTCCATCTCCGAAGCAATCGCTCCGCAGCGCAGCCAGGCATCCCATTTTCTTAAGAGCTCACCATGATTTGGAAGCTCTTCCGGCTTATGCTGGCCATAGAATGCATCTTTACATTGAACGATTCCGGCATGATAACGTCTGTTTAATTTTTCTGCTCCGTGAACCAACGCATTGACCACATCCAGATTGGCAACAGCCGGAAACTCAATCGGAGCATACTCTTTGCTTGTTCCTTCAAAACGAATAGCTCCTGTTGCGATGACGGCATCTCCCCCAATGACATCCAGATCCATACCGCCGCATGTTCCGACACGAATGAATGTATCCGCACCGCACTGAACCAATTCTTCCATTGCAATCGATGCGGATGGACCGCCGATTCCTGTCGATGTGACCGATACTTTCACACCATCTAATTCTCCCGTATAGGTCACATATTCTCTTGAATCTGCTACGAATACCGGATTATCAAAATAGCTTGCAATCAATTTGCAGCGTTTCGGATCGCCCGGAAGAATAACATATTTTCCAACCTCTCCTTTACCGACTCCGATATGATATTGTTTTCCTGATCCTTCTGTATAATCAATCATAAAAATCCTCCTGTCTGATTATAATTTACCTACACCTTTTGTAAGACATATATTTTATCACAGTTTCGCTTTTTTTAAAAGAAAAATATGTAAGCTCTTACACATTCATTTCTACCTGATCTGTCTCCCTCTTTTTTTAAATTCCTATATTTTTCTTTACAACACAATTTTATTGTGTTAAACTATTTAAGCAATCAAATTTAGGGGTGTAGTACAATGGTAGTGCGGCGGTCTCCAAAACCGTTAATGGGAGTTCGATCCTCTCCACCCCTGCCATCTTAAAGAAATATCGATACTCTCCATCTTTAATCTAAAAATCCCATATGGGATTTTTATTTTTTCGCCTTCAATCCGAATCACATTCTCATTTGACATGGAGCTCAACAGAAAGGCTTGCTCCATTGCAAGGGAAGTATTCTTCCGCATCCAGTGTTGAAATCACAAAGATCAATGAATGATCCTTTGAAGATAATACATCATATGCGTTCCATTCCACTTTATTTCCGGGTTCAATATAGTCGCTCGCAAAAATCACGGTATCCCCTTCTACTACTTCATATTTAAATAAAACTGTATTCTCTTTTGGATTTCCAAGCAATACAAAAGGTTCCTCTATACTGACATAGAGTTCATGATATCCCGGAATATCAATTCTTTCGTCTTCAAATTCTTGAATCTTGCCATTTTGAGTGATCACACCATTCCATTTCTCAGCTTCCTGAATGATGGGACGCTCATATTTTGTCCTGTTCAAGTTTTGATCCGCAAAGATCAAAATAAAAACGGTTGCCAACAAGATTCCCAAGAATAGAATAAACACAATAAAAAAAGAACGATATTCGAGAAATTCATTTTCATCAATTTGAAAATATCCCTTTATCAAACCTTTCTGTTTTCTTTTTCCAAGATAAAGGATCTCATCCGATGAGGGCATCGTAACGAAAAAATCAGCTTTATATTCATTCCTATCGGTCACTTTCTTTAATCGTGTTCCACCTAAAATTCTGATATTGGGATCTTCCTGCAACCGGATCTTCATTTCTTGCTTACTAAAAAACAAGACAGTATTTCTGTCTTTTTTTATCTTTTTATTTCCTGATAATAATATTTTATGTTTCTCAATCATCTTTGTCTCCTCAATTATTTTCTATCATTTCAATCTTGAATAAGAATTTTCCCAAATAGCTGCCTGCCGCCGGTAAACCGACTTTTTTTAAGATCCCGTTAAATAGGATATATTCCCCATCAATCAATCTTTTATCATCAATCACTTCTTCAAATCGATAACTCTCTATTTTATTTTTTCTCAAATCCTGCTCATCACAGAAAAAAACTGCTATCGGGATCTGAATATTCTCATCTTGACTATTTTTCAAATAAAGATACCCGCCTTCATCAATTCCTTCAATAGAAATACGAAGAGAATGATTTTCCTTCATACCTCCTTTGATTCCGATAGAAAAAGCGGTGTCGATCTCTCCCTTTCCATCTAAAGTGATAATTTTAGGAAGACTGATATAAAGCTCTTCCTCTTTTTCATAGATTGCCTTAATGGTCGTATCCTCATAAAATCGAATGTTTTCATATGCTGTATCCCATCCTTTAAAACTCCATCCAATATGAATCGGAGGTTGGACATTCTGGACATACAGCTTCGCAAATTCAATATTATCGCAACCAGACATATCCTCGGCACAAGCCCATTTCATACGGGATTCAGTCTCTATCACTTGTGCACTGATCAGTGTATCATCCTGATCCAAAAAGCGGATGATGACCTCGTTGCGATCATCAATTCCATCGGGAATATCAACTCTGTTTTCTTCTCCTTCTCCTATTTTATCTTTGATAATATAGACTACAAGATTACTGATCCCTTCATAGCCGCTTCCGGCAAGCTCAAAGGATGGCGGATTCATCACAGCTTGATCGAACTCATCCTTGGGAACATAGACGCGATCTGTATTCCAATATCCATATCCGGCAACCTTCCACCCTTGTTCAATTTCTTCTTCACTGAATAAAACATCCGGGTATATCTCGGCAGTAATCAAATCATCTTTTTTGTCCTGTGATACCCTATATTGCGTATATTCAAGTTTTCCAATTTCACTTTCCCGAGTATATCCTTCATTCCATGGAACGTAATCTATCAATTGTGCTAAATGAAATTCGATCATAAGCATCTCTTCCTCAATCTCTTTTGCAGCGATCCTGTTCATAAAAATTCCCGAAATAATGAAAATAATCATAAAAATAAAAATTTCTTTCTTCATATCTTCACCTCATCTTATCAAAAAGGGGCTGGATTCCATAGAATCGCAACCCCTTTTTTATTCATTCCATCATGCTCAGATCTACCAAATCGATATGAACATCAAATGTTCCGGTATAAGAGCCCGGTACCGGTGCCTTTTCATTTGTGATTCGATAAAATCCGATGCTATCCCCATTATAAATATCCGATGCGAGAAGTTCCCATCCGTAAGATAATGTCAGAGAGTCGGTATAGGTAGTAATGGATGCATTAAATTTTTGTCTTGCATCTCGGGTATTTGTCATTTCAAGATTTGAATCAACAGTGGAAGTGACCGCATAACGGGGTGCTAAGATTCCTTTTACTCCAATCGTGAAATTTGTTTCGGTTTCGCCTGTCGCATCCAATGTAATGATTTTCGGAATGCTCACTGTAAATTCTGATGGCAAAGAAGCATAAACTTCTACCTCATATGATTTTTGATATTCAGAAATGTTGACAAGCTGGGTCGCCTGTTTATTTTGAATCTCATCACTGCCTGTCAATTCGATTTCGTGAAGATCCTTATTTGAAGATCTTCCATCCCATGATTCAGAAGCCGTTGAAGCATTTTCATCTCCGAAATAATGATCTTTCAAGGTTTCCGCAAATACTTGAATATTCAATAGATTTCCCACCATTAAAATAGCTGCCGCCATTTCTAAGAGCTGTTTTGCCAGTGTATTCTTTAACATATTTTTTCCTCCTTGTAATTTAAAGAATGATTTAATTAAAAAGCATGTAGTAAAATTAAAGCCCGTGATTCCTATTTCATCAAGATCCCCTTTATCAAGTAGATCTTATCTGATCACATTCATCTTCCATCACCCCTTTCAATAAAAAAAGCAGCTTTTGTTTCAAGCTGCTGATCATCAATTTTACAAATAAAAAACACATGTATTGAATCCTACATGTGTTTAACTGCACTTTTTGATGTTACTTATTTTATCATGCTGACCTTTTCCTGTAAAGAGAAAAAAGCGAGAACTTTTAATGAATCGGATAACCTAGTTGAAATCCGCTTTGGCAGCACGAGCAATTTGATAGCTGTGATCACCGACTCGCTCCATATCCGTCAGCGCTTTAACATAGATCAATCCTGATTCAGTAGAGCATTTATTGTTTTGAAGACGGATAACATGATTCTTCTCGGACAGTTCAGATAACTCCCTTACCCGCGCGAATCCGGCCTTGATGCTGTTATATTCCTCTTGCGTTATCGGAGTCCGGTTGAAAAATGCTTTGACAGATCGATCAAACAAATTTAGATCCAGTGAATAGATTTCTTCCAATTCACTTTTTGCTTCTTCCGAATAAACCAAAGAATTATCGGTACAATACTCTGCCTTTTCAATCAGAAATACGGAATAATCTCCGATCCTTTCCAAATCTGAAATAACATGCATTGCTTTATTCAAATATTTCGATGTATTTGTATGAATTGCCTTTTTTGTCAATTCGACAAGATAGTCCGTCATGGCATGATTCAAATAATCGATGAGCTTCTCATCCTCTTTGATCTGGTCCGCTTTCGACAAATCACGATTTAAAAGACTATTGACCGCAAGCATATAATTATTTCTCACTAACTGAGCCATACGCTCCATTTCTTTTCCAAGCTGCAGCCATTCCACATCCGGTTTTGCGTTCAAGTTTTTATCAATGTATAAAAATCTGAATTCACTTTCATGTTCCTGCTTCGGAATAATAACAAAGGCGAGTTTTACAACCTTTTGTGTCAAAGGCAAAAGAACTGCTGCTGCTACAACTTTAAAGAAGATATGTAAAAATGAGATCTGAAAAGCTTCATTCGGAATCAGTTGACTGATCATTCCTGTATATGGAGTAAAAATCGTAATCGGAACAAAAATCAAGGCTCCGACGACATTAAAAATCGTATAGATGGCCGCAGCCCTTTTAGCATTATTCCTTGCATTGAGCGCGGATAAAATAGGCGGCAAGCTCGATCCGATATTAATTCCGCAAACCAGAAAACTTGCGAAATAGATCGGCATTAATCCCTGCATAGCCAAAGCCTGAAGCACACCCACAGCAGCAGAGGATGACTGAATAATCGCAGCCATTAAAATACCGATTATAAGTCCAAGAAATGGATTGGAAGCAGAAACGATAAAATTTTGAAAAGGTTCATATTCTTTTAAGAATGCCATCGCGCCGCTCATGGTATGAAGTCCTTGAAATAGAATTCCAAATCCCAAGATAACCTGCCCGATACGCTTTGTTCTGTTCTTTTTGGCATAGAGCATCATGACCGCTCCGACAAAAATACAAAACGGTGAAATTTCCGAAACATCTAACGCAATCAAAATAGAAGTGATCGTCGTACCAAGGTTAGCACCGAAAATAACACTCGTTGCCTGAGCAAGATCCATAATGGAAGCATTAATAAATCCCATGACCATCACGGTTGTTGCCGAGGATGATTGGATGACGCAGGTAACAAGCAATCCCAAAAGAAAGCCGATGATCTTATTCCTTGTCAGGGCCTCTAATAGATCTCGCATTTTTTGACCGGCAGCTTGTTCCAATCCTTCCCCCATATACTTCATGCCAAACAAGAAGCATCCCAGTCCTCCTGCCAATGATAGAATATTAGAAATCTCCATATCGCTTCTCCCTTTTTATTCCGGTTATTCCTTTTTTATTTTACACTAAAACTTAAATTTGTATAGGTATAATTTATTTGTAACTGCTTTTATGCTTTAAATATTGAAACATCTGAAATTCTCTGTCCTCACCTTTTTGAATTTTAATTCGTCGAAAGCACCTGACAGGAAATTCCGTAACGTCTGCCACAGCGCTTTTGGAAATCGATATCGATCCGATTACCGATGTCTAAAGAATTTTCTTTATTTGCACCCACACAGATCAAAAGATACTGATTGGAATTATACCGGGTATATGCATCTCCTACCCTCAAACAAGTTCTGAAAGTTTCCTGCAGTTTCTCGCTCAAGCGAGAACTGCTGTTTTTATTTTCAATCGGACTTCCATCAATTTTCACAAGATTGCATACCAGCACGCAGAAGTTGATATGTTCTCTCATCCTTAGCCGTTTTAAGATTCTAAAATAATCTGTAAATCCCAGAAATGAACAGCTGTAAGCTCCCATATATCCTTCTTCTTCATCGAGATGCTGAGTGATATTTTCCGGTGTTTCCCCGGACATCTGCAAATGCGTTTCGATTTCGCGGAGCCACTGCACCGTCTCACTGGAAGTAACATTTCCCAATTGGCGGAATTTTCTTATCAATCCCCGATAGATATCTCCTGCTTCCTGAAGATATCCCTGCGCGATCAGACTATCGATTCCCCAAATTTCCCATCCTTCCATAGGATAAAGATTCATGGCAAAGGAAGCAAACTGAAAAAGCTTCTGATATTCATTTTTGCTTTTTAAATAGTCCAGAAAATAATGAAGCATCTTCTTATATTTTTCTTTGTACTCATAAGCACAACGAATGACCCATTGTTCATTGGCAAGCTGAGGTAAAAATTCCCCTTTATACAAGGAACAGGCCTGTTCTGCAAGATTTGCTTTGACTGCAGGATCTCTTTGAGAATTGAATTGCTTATACAAACACTCAAATTCCCAAACATCCGAACGAATCTCAACCGGACCGTCAAATCGCAACATCCCGCCTTTGATAATAAAGTATTCGCCTTTTGGCAAAGGAGATTTTTTTAAATACTGCCGCAATCGAAAGATCGTGCTGTTCAGACTGTCATTGGGATTTTCTATTTCATCCATGTCATACATACTTTGGATGAGCACCCGCTTGCTGAAATCCTGCTTCGGTCGAGTCATCAAAAGCTGAAAAAGCTGGCTGAACTTTGAATTATTCTGTTTACCGAATGTCAGAGCATTTTCACCATAATGTGCACTAAAGCCCCCAAAAAGAGTAATGTCCAAATATGGCTTCATACTTTTATTCATCCTCCTTTGATTCCTGAGCAATGATTTTAGCCGACTGCAGCTCATAGCAGTTATAAACCAAAAGATCATGATGATCCGGATTGGTTTCAAGATAGCAATCTCGAATTCGTTCTGCGATCCTTCCGGCCAGCTTTTCAGTTGTATCAATTGCCAGAATCAAATACTGACAGCTTGTATAGCGTGTATAAACATCCCCCATACGGAGTGTTCTCTGAATCACTTCCCCCAATAATTCCATTTGTGAGTCTTTTTCATGAGGCAAAGCCATATTGCCGTCTTCCTGAACGATAGTCAGCAAGATAACACACACTTTTTGATTGCTTCGGATCATGCCTCGTTCCAGAAAACGATAAATACTTTTAAATGTTTCATAATCCTGACAATATGCACCCGGTTTACGGATCTGTTCGATCAGATCATTTCGCACCTGGCGTGCATCTTTCCAATAATTATCTACCGTTTCTGTTTGTACTTGTTTGAAACGATGAAGTTCATTCTTATTGATCTGAAGAGTCATATAAGCTCTTTCAAACATTTCTTTATAATTATCGCCTCGTTCATAGATAGAATAGCCGACAGATATGGATAATCCGATACCCCTATTTTCTTTTTTGCGATCACTTTTAAAGCGCTCTTCAATTCTTATTTTAAATTGCTCAGCCTGTTTCAAATCGGTACAATTCGGATTAAAAATAACAAATTCATCGCCACCGATCCGCCCCAGAAGATCATTTTTATGAATCATGTAGCCCAATGTACGCGCAGTCTGCTTCAGACACTCGTCTCCGGCCAAATGACCAAACTGATCATTGATTCTTTGGAAATGATCAATATCACACACAAAAAGCGTGCCACCATCCATCAAGAGATTTGAAATCTTTCGTTCAACTGAAGTTTTGTTTAAAATTCCTGTTAAGCCATCCAATTCCTGCATCGTTCATTTCCTTTCTTCACATATGGTAATTTACATTTTATCATGCATATTTTATTTAGTAAATTAATTCTGAAAACAATTTGAATAAAAGCGTTTTATTTCATCGATCTATAATAAAATACAGATTCTTTTTCTGAATCTGCATCCAATTTCAACTCATTTCAATATTTTATCCAATTCGATTGCGATCTTAGCTTTCAGCTCTTCCCTTTTGTTTTCATCCGGAATATATTCTTCACGATACAGAGCTTCTTTTCCAAGATACCAAACAGGACCATTCATTTGCATATCTCCTTTTCTGCGTGGAAAGAGATGCCAATGAAGATGGGCATGAGAATTTCCCAGGCTTTCAATATTGATCTTATTCGGTTTAAACGCATTATAAAGCGCCTTTTCAACACAGCTCATCTCATAAAGATATTCCATCTTTTCCTTTTTGGGCAGCTGATGCAGATCACTTATATGCTCTTTATATAAAAATAAAGTATAACCTTCAAATAACTGATAATCTCCCAGAACCACATATCCTGTTTTTAATTCACGGATAAAATACGGGTTTTTCCCTTTTTGAATCCATTCAATTCTTTCGCATACCTGACATTTCATAAAAAACCTCTTTTTAATTATAAACAGAAAATTTTGTGATAACAACAAAAACATTCTCAATGACAGTTGCATTTATCAAACAAATTATCTAAAATGGAAGTGAACAGAAATGAGATCAAAAGGAAATATGATGAGCACTAAAAAACAAATCAAGAGAATCGTTTGCACAGGAGGTCCTTGTGCCGGAAAAAGCACATTTATGTCGCGGGCCGAAGAAATATTCCAGGAAAGAGGATATAGAGTCATGATCGTTCATGAAACTGCCACAGAACTGATTACCGGTGGAATCAGCCCTGCTCCGGATAATATGGGCATGTTTGAATTTCAGAAATACGCAATCGGTCTGCAGTTAAAAAAAGAAGAGCTTTATGATCAAGCCGCCAAACAGATCGGCGCTAATAATGTTCTCATTTTTTATGATCGGGGTATCCTTGATGATAAAGGCTATGTCTCTGAAAAAGAATTCACGGAATTACTAAGTCAGTTCCATATTTCAGAAGAAGAAGCCAGAAATAAATATGACATGGTCATTCATATGACTACAGCCGCCAAGGGTGCAGAGGAAGCTTATACGCTTTCCAACAATGCTGCCCGCTATGAAGGCATTGATGAGGCAAGACGGGTCGACGATATGATCCTGGCGAGCTGGAAAGATCATTCAAATCGAATCATCATTGAAAACGATTGTGATTTTGAAACAAAGATCCAAAAATCGATCCAGGCAATCTTTACCTATTTGAAAGAAGAAAAACCGACAGAGGTATTCAAGAAGTATCTCATTCATGTCGATCAAGATCTGATCGCTCATCTCAATTCCATCAACGCCTTTAAGACGCATATCACCCAGCATTATTTAAAAAGTCAGTCCGGAACGGAAAGAAGGATCAGAAAAAGAGAAAGAAATGGCAATACGATCTGTTACTATTCCGAGGCAACGATGCTGACTCCTTCTACCCGGATCAAAAAAGACAGGATCATCTCAAATGGTCAGTTTAATGATTACAGGTTAGAAATCGATCCGACTCTTCATGTCATTGAGAAAGATCGATACAGTTTCTATTACAAAGGTTTGTTTTTCAAATTAGATATCTTCAGTTTCGATTCAACCAAAGCACTTTTAGGCATTCAGGTCCCGAGTGCAGATGAAATCATTGAACTGCCTGATTTCATTGAAGTCATCAAAGATGTTTCAGAGATCTTAAATTATAAAAACTATTATCTGGCTAAAAGTCAAAAATTTTAGGAATCCAAATCGGATTCCTATTTTTAATTTATTGAATTTTCATCAAAAGATAAGTAACTTCCTTTATAGATTTCATGAAATCCATTCAGATTTTCAAAATCTTTAGGCTTAGTCAAGCAAATCGGTTTATCAAAATGGAAAACATCCGCTTTATCCAGAATTTCAGCAATAAAATAGCTGCATACATAACGATTTTTAAAGGTTACAGGAATATTGAAAAAGCGAGGAATGATTCCAATAAAATCATACTTGTAACAATCAATATTCTTTTTCATTTCATCCAATTCGCTTTTTATAAATTCATATTGCTGAACGGAAACTTCCTTTTCATAGATCTTGCAGACTGCTTTATTGAATTTTCTGAAAAATTCACCGTCTTTTCGTTCAATCGAAAGACCGCCGTTTAAGATCGTGTTGACATATCTTCTGCCAAAACTGTAAATAGTGTAACAGTTTTTATCCAAAGAGATTCCAACATGACTGTATTCATATCGGGTAAACCATTTCACCAATCGGGATGGAATCGTATTGGTATGCATTAATAAAAGATAGATCTTTCTCTTTTCCATATTCATTCTCCTTTACAATCTTATCCGATGGTTTTCAATAAAACAAGTCTATTTTGTCGAATGATGTAGTTTTCCCGGTCAATGAGGCATACATCGTTAATTCTCAAACTGGCTGTTATACAGGGATGCATAAAATCCATTTTGTTGAAGAAGCGATTCATGATCTCCCTGTTCAATGATATCTCCGTCTTTCAATACCAGGATCAGATCAGCATGCTGGATCGTAGAAAGTCTGTGAGCGATCACAAAACAGGTCTTCCCTTCCATCAGCTTAAGCATAGCATTCTGTATCTGCATTTCAGTATGACTGTCGACATTTGAAGTCGCTTCATCCAAGATCAGCATATTGGCATCAGCCAGCATCGCTCTTGCTATAGTTAAAAGCTGTTTCTGTCCTTTAGAAATATTGACTCCGTCATCACTGAGCACAGTGTCATATCCCTGAGGAAGATGTTCAATAAAACTATGAATATGTGCCGCTTTAGCGCATTCCACTACCTGTTCATAGGTAGCATTGTTGCTCCCGTAAGAAATATTCTCATAGATCGTACCACCGAAAAGCCATGTATCCTGAAGTACCATGGCATAGGCTTTACGAAGACTTTTTCGGGTCAGATCGCGAATATCATGATGATCGACTTCAATTTTTCCGGCATTCACATCATAAAAGCGCATCAAAAGATTAATGATCGTTGTTTTCCCGGCACCGGTCGGACCGACAATAGCGACTGTCTTCCCGGCCAATGCTTCAAAATTCAAATCATGAATGATCGTCCGATCCGGATCATATCCAAAACAGACATGAGAAGCACATACATTTCCCTGTATTTCATTTAACTCGATCGCACCTTGCCTGTCTATCTGCTCTACCGGTTCATCCAGAAGCTTGAATACCCTTTCCGCTGCAGCAATGGCTGATTGCAGTTCACTCATAATATTAGCCGTTTCATTGATAGGACCGGAAAATTTTCTTGAATACAAGACAAAGGAAGAAATATTCCCTAATGAAATCAAAGAAGCCAGATACAGCAGGGCACCGAATACACTTACCAGAGAAAGAGAAAGATTATTGACAAAATTCACGGATGGACCGATCATGCTGCCCTGATAATCTGCTTCAAAATAAGCATTCATAGCATCTTTGTTTTTTTCATCAAAGCGGCGCAGGATCTCTTCTTCCTGATTATAAGCCTTGATCGTTTTCTGTCCGGAAAGCATTTCTTCACTAAAGCCATTCAATTCTCCCAGCTTCCGTGATCGATTTCTGAATAACGGCTTGATCTTTGTCGCTTTATATCGGGCAAATAATACCGAAATCGGAACCGTTACGACAAAAACCAGAGTCAGCTGCCAGGACAAGGAGATCATCATCCAACAAGATCCGATCACGGTTATGGATCCGGTAATGATCTGCAGAAGATCATTGGAAAGCGATGTATTGATCGTATCGATATCATAAGAAATTCGTGAAATGATATCCCCGATCTGAGTATCGTTAAAATATCCGATAGGCAGATCCAGCAAATGATCAAACACAGACTGACGCATCTTATAAGTGATTTTCTGACTCAGATGAATCATACTGACACTTAACAGATAACTCAGAACGGATGATAACAGATATACCGAAATCATGAGGAAGCAATATTTATAAACGATCGGAAAATCAACATTTCCAACACTCTCACCGATCGCATCGATGGCTTTTCCGGAAAGTCGCGGTCCGACAAGCGCCAAGCTGTTGGCACTCACCATTAAGACAAGGGCGACTGCCAGATGAAGCTTATGTTCAAAAAGAATCTTGCCAAGACGGATCAAAGTGCTTCGTTTTTCTTTTATCAATTTAGTCTTAGTCAACAAAAGCACCTCCCATCTGCGTACTTTCAATCATCTTATATAATTCACAACTTTTAATCAGCTCTTCGTGCGTTCCATCTCCGATCACTTTTCCTTCTTCTAAAACTAAAATGCGATCGGCATGCATGATCGAACTGATCCTTTGTGCCACAATGATCGTTGTAGTATCTTTAAAGTGCTCTTTAATGGCTTTTCTTAAATTTGCATCCGTTTTATAATCCAAAGCACTGCTGGAATCATCCAAGATCAAAATATCCGGATTTGCCGCAAAGGCTCTGGATAACAGAACCCTCTGTTTCTGTCCGCCTGAAATATTGGTTCCCCTGGAGGTCAGATGATGTTCCGTCTTTTTTTCTAAAGCAGAAATAAATTCTTTTGCCTGAGCCAATTCAATCGCGTGATCGATCTTCTCATCGCTCAAGTCTCGCCCGAAA
>CAZUVT010000030.1:0-16688 GCA_964623925.1 uncultured Erysipelotrichaceae bacterium | reverse complement strand
TGATTTGAACTTGAAATGTACTTAAAACATGTGTATCAATATATCCGCTTAAAATAATTTGATCATCAGAAATTTTATTTCCGGATGAATCAGTCGCAATGATATATTGCTTGAGATCATCTAATTCATAATTGCCTGAATTGACTTCAATCGGCGGAATTTCTTTGACGGTAATAGTGGGCGGTCCTGAAGTAATGGCCTGTTTGCTGCAACCGCTGATTAAAAGTAAGGCGCAGAGTGACAAACATAATTTTTTCATGGGAATTCCTCCTTGCCTTTAGTTTATCATATTCTTAAAAGGAATGTTTGTTAAAATGATGAAAATATTAGTTTAATAAGGTGGCTTGTGATAAAATAAGAGGGGAGGAATATTCATAGTATGTAATATTTTGTCATAAATTCTTGATTATGCTTATAAGGAAAGAAGGATAAATTATGGTTCGGCTGATGAAAAACTGGTTTGGCGGATTAACTGATACGACTTATACGGATGGAGAAATTGAATTGCGATTGAAGAGAGATGAAGAGCCTTGTCATTTTAATGATTTTGCACGAACTCTTTATTTCGATATCCGCAAGCGTCATTCAAAAACGATCATCGGAACATGTGAACTTCGCATGGGAATGAATGAATCACTCTATTATTTGGGACAGATCGGCTATACCGTTTATCCGCACTATCGGGGAAATCACACCGCTTATAAAGCTTGTATGATCTTGTTTGATCTGGCATTTCATGAATACGGGATGAAAGAGCTGATCATAACCTGCAATCCGGACAATCTGCCGTCGTATAAGACATTGCAGAGGCTGGGTGGCGTGTTGAAGGAAATTGCCGAGGTTCCCAAGAATCACTTTCTTTATCATCAAGGAGATCGACAAAAATGCATATTTTATTATGAATTGAAGGATACTCATGCAAGAATTTAATTATCATACCCATACCTTCCGATGTCATCATGCAGTCGGTACAGATGAGGAATATGTACTTTGTGCCATTGAATCGGGATTAAAGATCTTAGGGTTCTCAGATCATGCCCCTTTTCATGAATACTTTGATCATTCCCGAATGGAACTGAATGAACTTCCTGAATACATGGATTCTTTAAAGGAATTGAAAAAACGCTATCAGGAAAAAATTGAGATTCGGATCGGATTTGAATTCGAATACTTTGAGGAATATAAAGAAGATATCGTTCGCTTAAGAGAGATTTCTGATTATTTGATCCTGGGGCAGCATAACCGGGAATTTGCAGGCTTGGATTTTGGAAAGCACTGCACAGATGAAGATGTACTTATTTACGGTAAATCGGTTGTCGAAGCGATGGAATCCGGCCTGGTGGATATTGTAGCTCATCCGGATTATTTCATGTTGGGAAAAAACAGCTGGAATGAAAATTGTGAAAAAGTCGCAAGAAAGATTGCGGAAGTCTCTAAAAAGTTGGATATTCCCCTAGAACTTAACTTGAATGGAGTTCGTTATGGCAAACATGAAATTAATGGAGAAATGAGGTTTGCCTATCCGTTCAGAGAATTCTGGGAAATCGTTGAAGAATTTCAATGTCCTGTCGTGATGGGGTGGGATGCTCATGATCCAAAGCTGTTTTTGGACAAAGAAAGGATCTCTCAGGTTAAAGAATTGGTCGGCGGTTTAAATCTGAATTTTCTTGAAACACTGGATTTGAAGAGAAATCGGAATATTTAATGAATTTTTAAGAAACTGTTAGAGAAGGGTTTTGAATATTTTTCATCGTTTATTAGAAAAGTGTGTTAAAATAATCTTCGAGGGATAGAGATGATACAAAGAAGAAAACGAAAGTTGAAAAAAAATGTTAAGATCATTCTGATGACCTTGTTGATCGTTGGGCTTCTGATCTGCATCATCGGCTTTATCGTGCATCGCACCAAACGCATCTATGCTACAGAAGGAGTTTTTCTTGATGAGGCTTACGGTGTTGCGATCAATACGATGCTGGTGGATGAAGGGGCTGTGAATAGACCGGAAATTAAAAGGGAGATCCATTATATCGTTATTCATGAAACGGATAATTTCTCATCCAGTGCAACGGCTTTAAATCACGCTTTATATCTGGTGGATAATTCCGATCAGCGAGTCAATGGCTGGCATTACACGGTAGATGATCATGAAATCTATCATTCTATTCCGGATGATGAGGTAGCATGGCACGCCGGGGATCAGCGCAAGGAAAACGGCGGAAATATGACAGGAATTGCCATTGAACTTTGTGTTAATGAAGGATCTGATTTTGAGCAGACATTCATCAACGGAGCCAAGCTTACTGCGGCATTATGCAAGGAGTATAACCTGACAATCAAAGATGTGAAGCAGCATTATGATTTTTCTGAAAAAGAATGCCCGGCTAATATACGCAAAGAGGATCGGTGGGATGAATTTTTGAAGCTTGTTGAAAAATATATGAAGGAGTGAATAGAAATGAGTAAAATAGGTCTTGTATTAGAAGGCGGGGGAATGCGGGGAGCCTATACAGCCGGGGCTTTGACTTGGCTGCTGGATCATCATCTTGAATTTGACTACGGTGTTGCGATCTCTGCCGGGGCGGTCCATCTATGCAATTTTATCGATAAGAATAAAAAGAATCTTTATGATTTCAGTGTTACTTATGTTGCGGATAAAAGAAATGTGGGATTGACGCCGTTATTAAAAGAAGGAAGCTATGTAGGCTATGATTTTATGTTTGATCATGTTTTAAGAGATACGGCTCATTTTGATATTGAAAATCTCGTTAATTATAAAACTCATATGGAAATCGGTGTCTATGATCTAAAAGAAGGAAAAACGAACTGGTATGTAAAAGAGGACTTTAAAAATGATCTGCAGCTTTTAAAAGCGGCTTGTACCTTGCCGATTGCCGGAAAGATCGTCACATATAACAATCATAAATATATTGATGGCGGAGTAACAACGATGGTGCCGATCAGAAGGAGTATTGAACATGGAAATGATAAGCATCTGGTTATTATTACCAAAGATGAAAACTATGTCAGAAAACCATCCGGGAAAGGAATGGATATGGCATTGAATCTGTTATACCATCCTTACCAGCAACTTCGCAAAGATATGAAAAAAAGAACTCCGATCTATTATGAAGAAATGGATCTTGTAAAACAACTGAGCGAAAAGAAGGAAGCGCTTTTGCTTAGACCGACTAAAAATCTGGGAGTCAGTCGTTTTAAAGGAAGCTATGATCAATTGGAGGCTCTGTTTAAATTGGGCTATCAGGATCTGGAAGATAGAAAAGATGAAATCCTCGCTTTTTTGAGCGAGTAGGATCGGGATGTATAATTTAATTCTATGTTTTTCAAGAGGTGAAATCATAGAATTTTTTATTTTTCTTGACAAATAGAGAATATAATGATTATATATCTATATAGAACTTTTTTAGTGAGAAATGAGGGAAAAATGAATAAAACTAGTATGAACCCCGATTTTGTATTCAGTCCGCAGCCGATGTTTATCATCGGAACCAAGAATCCGGATCATTCTGCCAATTTTTGTTTGATCACATGGATCGGCTTTTCATTTGATGATAGCCCGTGCATTATGGTTACCATGGCAGGGGAGAAAACAACGAAAAACAATATTTTCAGAGAGGGAAAGTTTTCTGCCAATCTGGTAAGCGAAGAGATCCTCTGGCTGGCCGATTATTTTGGCAGTACTGCCGGTAAAAACGGATCAAAAGACAAGAAAAGCTATAGCTATGACTGGGGCAAGACACTGGATGTGCCAATTTTGGATCAGAGCAACTGGGTGTATGAATGTGAAGTAAAACACACTTATGAACAGGGTGGAAGTCATTTATTCATTGCAGAAATCAAGAACATTCAAATTGATGAACAATTAAAGGATATGGACAAAACAAGAATTGATTTGAAGAGATTGAAAGCGGTCCTCTATTCTCCTGATCAATATTATGCGGTCGGCGATAAACTTGGCGTGATGGGTGAATGGGAGAATAAATGAAATACAAAAAGAGTTGAAACAGTTGGGAATTTAAGCACAATGGGGACATTTAGCTTTTGTATGACCGCTGAATCTTTATATAATAACTACCATCAAGAGATACTTTTCAAAAGAAATTAAAATTGCTTATTTATAATTTTATTTCATGGAGGAAAGGCGGGGGATGGTATGAAAAAGAGCAATAAGAATTTACAGGCAAGCTATCAAAGGGCATTGAATCCGTTCGGATCATCCGGTCTGCTTATCTTGATGCTTGCTTTTTTATTGAAATTCATCAAGGATAAAAACAGGATGAAAACTGAGAATCGGGTTTATAGGCAGACAATGGATAAAGGGTTTTTGCATCACAAAATCCCGGATCATCATCTTTCGATAGCGAAAACAGTGAGTTTGACAATATTATCTTTATTGTCGATTCAATATTATAAAATAACAAAGAAACAGGGGATTGAATTGAAACGATTGCAAGAAATGGTCAATCAGTCAAGAAATAAAGTTCTTTCAAATATGAGTCATGATATTCGGACACCTCTGAATGCAATTATTGGGTTGAGCGCGATTGCTGCAAATAATCTGGATAATAAGGAACAGGTACGAGGCTGCCTTCGCAAGATCATGATTTCCGGCAAGTATCTTCTGGTATCGATCAATAATATATTGGAGTTGTCTATGATTGAAAATGGTAAAATAGATTTAAAGATGGATTCGGTTTCTTTGCGTGAAGTCATGGAAAATATTGTCCATATTATCCAATCTCAGGTTAAAGAAAAAAATCAGCGCTTTGATATTTCCGTTAGAAATATCGTTGCTGAGACCATTTGCTGCGATGAACTCAGGCTGACTCAAGTATTGATCAATATTTTAGAAAATGCAGTTAAATTTACACCGGAAGAAGGATCGATTCAAGTTTTGATTTATGAAGAAGAATCTTTGAAAGGGGAAGATTATATTTGTGTCCATTGGATCATCAAAGATACCGGTATCGGGATGTCTGAAGATTATCAAAAGAGAATATTTGAATCATTCAGTCGTGAAGATGCAGCTAGGATCTGGAAAAATGAAGGAATCGGATTAGGTTTGACGATCACCCACTATATCTTGGATGCAATGCAAGGCAGGCTCTTTATCGATTCGAAGCCAAAAGAAGGCAGTGAATTCCATGTGGTTCTTGATTTAAAGAAAGGTGAAATAATGGAGGAAGAAATGATTCTTCCAAATTGGAATATGCTTGTTGTAGATAGCGATTTTCAAGCAGGTGACAGCATTATGGATTGTTTGAAGACATTGGGCATTCTACCTGAATTTTGCAGCAGTGTAGTCCATACCTTCAATAGGATTGAAGAAAGACATAAGAATCATCAAGGTTTTGATATAATCCTATTAAACTTACAGATGCCGGAGTTGAATGGTTTTGCTGCTGCACGTGAAATCCGCAGAATTGTTGGAACAGAGATTTTGATCTTGCTGACTGCCGCTTGCGATTGGAACGATATTGAAGAAGATGCCAAAGCATCCGGTATCAATGGCTTTATACCTAAACCGCTATTTAAGTCGAGTTTGTATTGCGGACTGAAGTTTTATGTTCGTGAAAATGAGAATCGGGAAATGGAATCCATTTCAAAAAAGCTATATTCCAAGCGAATTCTTCTTGCGGAAGATAACGATTTGAACTGGGAGATTGCGGAAGATCTCCTGTCAGAATTGGGACTAAAGCTTGAAAGGGCAGAAAACGGAAAGGCTGCTGTAGAAATGTTTGAAAATTCTAAAAGAGGATATTATGATGCCATTCTGATGGATCTGAGAATGCCGGTCATGAATGGATATGAAGCTGTGATGGAAATTCGTTCTTTAGATCGGAAAGATGCTGATCTGCCGATTTTTGCCTTGAGTGCAGATGCGTTTGATGAAGATATCCGCAAATGCTTGAATGCCGGAATGAATGGTCATCTTGCCAAGCCAATTGACATTGCGGAAGTATCCAGACTTTTAGAAAAATATTTAAAATAAATGATAAGCCATCCATTGGATAAGATTAAAGTCAATTCTATATACAGGGAATATTCTTGCCTGCTCTGCCTTATATGTGATAAAATAACATATAAATGAAACGAAGATTCAGGCAAGGAGGATGGCGGATGAATTTTAAAAAATGGATAGTATTTTTCATGACTGTCTGTCTTTTATTGGGCTGTTCTGATTCATCTTCCGGTCCAAGATCTTCAGGCGATGCCGAGAGTACAAAAGTGATTGATATGGAAAATGATTGGAAAGAGATCAAACCGGGATCCGTATATAAAGGAAAAATCGATATTTTGATGCCGGTAGCTTCAGGAGAGAATGTGATTGAAAAGGATGGAATCACGATCGATGCCAGTCATATGGACGATGGATATATTATGGTGAAAAGCGAGGGATATGAATCCCGCATGAAAACCAGATTGATCTTGAATGAAGAAATGTATACTTATGAATTGAATATCGATGGAGAATATGAAGTCTATCCGCTGCAGATGGGAAATGGAACCTATGAAATCAAGGTTTATCTGAATACTGAGGGGACCAGTTACAGACAGGTTTTCTTTACAGAACTGGAAGTAAGCATGCCGGATACAGATCGTGTCTATGTTTTTCCGAATCAATTTGTTTGGTATACGAATGATGAAAACGCAGTCAAACTTTCCTATGATCTGTGTGCGGACTTAACGGATGACAATGAAAAAATTGAACGGATCTATGATTTTGTTGTTCAGTATCTGAGCTATGATGATGATAAAGCAGCAACGGTATCAAAGGGATATATTCCGGATATTGATGAAATATTGGAATTAAAAAAAGGAATCTGTTTTGATTATTCGGCGCTGTTCGCATCCATGCTTCGTGCTCAGGATATTCCGGTGCGTCTGGTAATGGGGTATGTTCAACCGGATAATCTATATCATGCATGGAATCAGGTTTATATCGATGGAAAATGGGTTTGGAAGGACTCAACATTTGGACCTAAATCTTCTAAAAAGGAAGATAGTTATACGCAGGAAAAGCAGTATTAGAAAGAGGAAGGAAATATGAGTGTGAATAAAGGGAAAACTTTGCCGGCAATTGAAGTGGCAATGTTCTGTCATCAGGCATCGATGATCTTGAAATCAGGAATTCCGTTGTATGATGGCATGGAAGTCTTATACCGAAATTATCAGAATACCGAGTATGGATCTTCGTTTGCGAAGATTTATGAAGGAGTCAAAAGCGGTGGAACCTTATTTGAAGGCTTAAAAGCCGCTGAGGGCTTTCCTGATTATATGATGCAGATGGTGCAGATCGGAGAAATGACGGGAAAAGTCGACGATGTACTTGAAGCTTTAGGAGATTATTATGAAAGAGAGGATAAGTTACAGTCTTCAATTAAAAGTGCTGTTGTTTATCCTTTGATCCTGATCATCATGATGGCGGTCGTAATCAGTATCCTTGTCGTTAAAGTTCTTCCGATCTTTTCAGAAGTATTTCAAAGCATGGGAACGGATCTTTCAGAAACTTCCTCCGCATTTCTGGTCGGTGGATCACTATTGGGAAAAGTCGTATTGGGACTTATTGTTTTATTACTTTTGGTCATCGTGGCTTCGTTTGCGATCTGGCATTTAGGTGGAAAAGAAAAACTTCTTTCGATCGGATGCAAATTATTCCCGCCGCTCAAAAAGCTGGTCAAGAAACAAACGGCTCAGCGCTTTGCGTCTGTCATCTCAATGGTTCTTTTCAGCGGTTACAGCTTGGATAGTGCACTGGATCTGATCCCGGATCTTCTTCCCAATGAAGAGAATGCTGAAAAAGCAAGATTATGTAAAAGATTGATGAATGAGAGTGGGAATTTTCAGGATGCGGTTGAACAAATCGATTTATTTACACCGCTTCATCAGAAAATGATTCGAGTTGGGGTCGATGCCGGACAAACAGATAAGGTCATGAAAAAAGTTAGTGAACTCCTCGAAGAAGAGGTGGAAAACGGAATTGAAAGCATGGTGGCGTGGATCGAACCGTCTTTGGTTGGATTGCTTACGATCATTATCGGTGGAATCTTATTATCTGTGATGCTGCCGCTGATCAGTATTTTGTCTTCGATCGGATAAGTGGACAGAGAGGAGCTTGTTTATGCATTTGTATAAAAAGGAACGAAAATTGACAGGACTGCAACTTCTTTTTCCGATCGTGCTTTTCTGTACGCTTTTTATCCTATGGTTCAGCAGCTCAAAAGTTGCAGAAACTGCTGATCAGCAACAGGCAAATTTATTAAAAGATGCTTTGAATCAGGCGGTCGTAAGCTGTTATGCAGTGGAGGGAAGATATCCGGAAAGTTTGGATTATCTGATTGAAAATTATGGAATTCAGGTCAATCCTGAAAAATTTATTGTTGTCTATGACATTTTTGCGGAAAATGTTCGTCCGCGCATCGAAGTGATTCGAGTAGGAGAGTAAGATGAAAGAGAGAAATTCCATTAATGGATTATTGATATTCTTAGTATATGGCATGTTTGCCTTATTTTCGCTTTTTTTGGTTGTGATCGGTGCCAGAGTCTATCGGGATGTCGTCACCTGTGGAAAACGCAATACTGCCGTTCGCTCCTCTTTCGTCTATCTTGCAAATAAGATCAGAATGGAATCAGGAAGTTCTGATTCAATTTATTTAGAAGAGAGAAATGACTTAAATGTGCTTGTATTAAAGAGTGCTGAAAGCGAATATGAAACTTTGATTTATTTCTATGATGGAATGTTGCGGGAATATGTGGGTCAGCAAAATGGGGATTTTGAACCGAAAGCCGGAGAGAAGATCCTGGATGTAGAATCATTCGAAATGGAAGAGCTTGCTTCGGGCTTATTAAATTTAACAATGACGGATGAAGAGGGAACTCGTTATGAAATGAAGCTGAGTATCCCATATGCGAAGAGGTGAAAGGGCAGTTATGAGTAAAGTATCAAAGAAAAATCCGGCACTGGTCGAATTGATTTTAGTTATTCTGTTCTTTTCTTTGTCCTCAATACTTCTGGTACAGGTGTTTGCGAAGGCAAAAAGAGTCAGCGACTTGAGCCGTGCGGAGACTTTGGGTCTGATTTATGCTCAAAGTATTATCGAAGATTGGAAAATCGAACCTGAGAATACTGAAGAAAAGCTTCTGCAGGAAGGTTGGCTTTTGAAGTCGGAAGGAGAGATCCTGATATTGGAAACAGATTGCGATGAGAAGATGAAGCCAATCAATTTTAATTCAGAAACTCTTTCTAAATATCATGTTCAGGTGGAAATGAAAAAAGAGGGGTTCAAAAGCGGAATCTTTTATGAAATCGAAGTCGAGATCATCCGAAGCTTTGATCAGGAGCCGATCATTTCCTTGTCAGATGGACGATATATTTCAGCATTGGAGGTGATGCCGTGATGCAAAAGAAAAAGAAAGACGGGCGTCATTTTGGCATCGGAATGGCTTCGGTGCTGATGATCGTCATGATTTTGGCTCTGACGACTTTTGGAATCCTGTCCTTGGTTTCTGCGCTGTCGGATCGGCAGACCACAAAACGAATCACGGCTTTGACACGGGATTATTATGAAGCTGAAAAAGCAATCCAAGGTCAGCTGATCGAGGTGGATGCTACACTTTTGAATGGAGAGGACCCATTTGCGGAAGACGGAACACTGCATTTGATCCAAAAGATGCAGGGTGAAAGACAAATTCATGTCGTTTTGCAAAAAAAGAATCCAGAAGAGGGCTTTTATGATATAATTCGTTATGAATTGGAAAATACCGGAGAGTGGAGTCCGGATGATGAACTTCACATTTGGGATGGAGGTGACCAGTGATGGAAATTCAAGACATTTTGCTTAAGGCACTGGAAATCGGTGGATCAGATATATTTCTGATACCCGGTTCTCCTGTCTGCATAAAACACAACGGCAGTATCTCGCCGATTTATGAAGAACGGATCATGCCGGATGATTCCGAAGAACTGATCAAGCAGATCTATGCGATTGCACAAAGAGAAATGACGATTTTAAAAAATGGCGGAGATGATGATTTTTCATTTTCTATGAAAGGTGCCGGACGGTTTAGATGCAATGCGTATAAACAAAGAAGCTCTTTAGCGGCTGTTATTCGAATCGTAACATTTGGTCTTCCGGACAGTGAAAAAATGCATATTCCGTCTGCTATTATGGATCTATATCAGACTAAAAACGGAATGATCCTTGTGACCGGACCGGCCGGAAGCGGAAAATCGACGACTTTGGCCTGTCTGATCGATCGGATCAATCGCGAAAAGAATGATCATATCATTACTTTGGAAGATCCAATCGAATATATTCATTCTCATAAGAAAAGTCTGGTTTCTCAGCGAGAAATCTCTCATGATACGGAAAGCTACGAAACGGCATTGCGCGCTGCATTAAGGCAGACACCGGATGTGATCCTGCTTGGCGAAATGCGTGATTTTGAAACGATTCAGACGGCTTTGACTGCTTCGGAAACAGGACAGCTGCTTTTATCCACACTGCATACGGTCACTGCTGCCAAAACGATCGATCGTATCGTCGATGTTTTTCCTGCGCATCAGCAGGTTCAGATCAGAACTCAGCTTTCCATGGTTTTGCGGGCTGTTATTTCACAGCAGCTTCTTCCGACCGTTGATGGCGGACTGGAGCCGGCTTTTGAAATTATGATCGTTACACCGGCGATTCAGAATATGATCCGTGAAGGGAAAGTCCATCAGATCGATAATGTGATCTATTCCAATGCAGAGATGGGAATGAGGACGATGGATAATGATATCCTTCGCTTGTATAAGGAAGGAAGGATCTCCAAAGAGACAGCTATGACCTATGCGGTCAATGCAGATGTTTTAAGCCGCAAACTCTAATAATTTTGGAATTGAAAAGAGGTGTTTTATGAGTAATAAGGGAGTCGATCATTCAAAAAAGAAGATATTGATCGTGGATGACTCAGAACTGAACCGATCCTTGCTTTCGGATATGCTTTCGGATGAATATGAAATTCTGGAAGCAGAAAACGGATTGGAAGCATCGGGGATTATGCACAATAAAATAGAAGAGATCTCACTTGTACTTTTAGATATTGTCATGCCGATCATGGATGGCTTTGAAACCTTAGAGGTCATGAACAAGAATGGCTGGATCAAAACGGTTCCGGTCATTATGATAACGGCTGAAATGCTTCCGGAATATATCGATAAAGCATTTGATCTGGGAGTACAGGATTTTATCAATCGTCCATTTGATGAAAGGATCGTAAGACGACGTGTTGTCAATACACTGATGCTCTTTTCAAAACAAAAGGATTTGCTCCATTTGGCGGCAAATCAGATTTTGGAAAAGGAACAGGGAAATCAGGTCATGATCGAGATCCTTTCGAATATTGTTGAGTTCAGAAATGGAGAAAGCGGATTGCATGTTCTGCATATTCGTACATTTACAGAATTGATTTTAAGACATTTGCTGACGAAAACAGATCAGTATGCAATCTCCAAGCGTGATATTCCATTGATTTGCAATGCTTCAGCTTTGCATGATATCGGGAAGATCAGCATCCCGGAAGAAGTCTTAAATAAACCGGGAGCCTTTAATAAAGAAGAATATGAACTCATGAAGACCCATAGTATGGAAGGAGCGAAGATTCTCCAGAATATCTCATTCAGAGAGAATGATTCCTTGGTGAAATATGCTTATCAAATATGTCGATGGCATCATGAAAGGTATGATGGAAAAGGCTATCCTGACGGTTTAAAGGGAGATGAGATCCCGATTGTGGCTCAGGTCGTTGCTTTGGCAGATGTTTATGATGCCCTGACCAGCAAACGTGTTTATAAAGCGGCTTATTCTCATGAAGAATCAATCAGAATGATTTTAAATGGAGAATGCGGCACCTTTAATCCGCTATTGCTTGAGTGCCTGAAAGAAATTGAAGGTTCATTGCAACAAGAACTCAGCGGGATTTCAACGAAGCATGAAATACAGCGAGAAGTACGTCTTGTCGTTGAACAGATCATGGAAAAAAATGATCTGGATATTTCCGATCGTTCGCTTCGGCTTTTGGAAAAAGAGCGGATGAAGTACCAGTTTTTTGCCGGATTATCTCACGAGATTCAGTTTGAATATACAGAAGTTCCGGAAATGATCGAATTATCGGAATGGAGTGCAAATTATCTCGGATTGCCGGAGTCCATATTAAATCCTCGAGAACATGAATTCGGAACAGAGATTTTCAAAAAGGAAGATTTTGAATCCTTGTTGACAAAATTAAAAAAGACCACACCGGATAATCCGATAATCGAAGAAGTTTATCTGCTTTGTATTCACGGTGTTGAAAGATGGGGGAAAGTCATCGCCCGTTCTTTGTGGAGAGATGAAGAAGAATTAGAATATACCGGAGCAGTCGGAAAAATCGTGGATTTCCATGAGGAAATGGAAAAAATGCATCATCTGGAGGCATTGGCAACGCATGATTCTTTGACTCAGCTGTTAAACCATAAAGCCGCGAAAGCCCAGATTTCCTCGATTTTAGCCGATAGTGAAGAGAAAAAATACATTCTGTTGTTCTTTGATGTTGATCATTTCAAGCAGATCAATGATCAATACGGTCATTTATTTGGAGACGAGATCCTCAAATATATTGCAAATGTATTGATCAAAGGAACACGAAGCGGTGATATCTTGGCCAGAATGGGTGGCGATGAGTTTATGGTATTCATGCCATATAAAGTGGAAAAAGAACCGCAGGTCAAGCGAATTTTCAACTTATTATGCAGCCGGTACAAAGATTTGGATGTCAGTGTCAGTATGGGAGTTGCCTGCGTTGAAGATTGCAACCAAGATTATGAGACTTTATTCAGAATGGCAGATGATGCAATGTATGAAGTAAAAAGAGAGGGCGGAAAAGCATACCGCTTTTATAAGGAGAATGAACAATGACAGTCGAAGAATGCTATGCAATGATGAATGCAAATTATCCGGAAGTAAAAGGACGCTTAAGAACAGATGAGAGAATCTTGAAATTCGTATTAAAGTTATTGGATGATAAAAGTTTTGATCTTTTAGTGGATTCTCTTGAAAAGAAGAAGTTGGAAGATGCTTTTCGTGCCGTTCATACCATGAAGGGAGTTTGTCAGAATCTTTCTCTTACTCCGTTAGCTGAGTCATCCAGTGCTTTATGTGAGCGGCTTCGCAACTGCGATCATTATGGAGAAGATATTGAACCTTTATTTGAGAAGGTAAAAGAAGACTATACATTGATGATCGAATGCATAAAAATGCTTCAAAATTAGTTGAATCAATAAAAAAAGAAGATGTCTACTTAATGAAAGAGACATCTTCTTTTCAATTCTACTTTAGATAAAGTTCATAATATTCGTCATAGGTGAGCCCGGAAGCGTGGACCTTGGTTGCCAGATCGACACCGAGGTAACGATAATGCCAGGCCTCAAAATCATAACCGGTAATGGTAGTTTTTCCTTCCGGATAACGAAGGATCCATCCATATTTGTAACAGTTATCCAACATCCATTTATATTGTTCACTATCTTCAAATTCACCCATGCTGCTTCCTACAGGAGTCATATCAACTGTCAGTCCGGTCTGATGTTCAGAGAATCCGGGTCTGGCGGCAACCAGATCAGTTGCTTCCTGACCTTTGGTTGCGAGGTAACCGTTGTAGATGTCTACCTGGGATTGATAACTGCGATAAGCACTGGAAGCGTACATTCTCAATCCTGTTTCGCTTTGCAAGGCATCACACATCACTTTCAATGCATCGGCCGCTTCGCTTACAAGCTGGCGATCCTGAGCGGCATATTGAATAGAAAGAGTTACCAGATCAGAAGGAATAAACTTTTCATCAATATAATAGTGTTTATTGACAATCAGGGCATTTCTGTTGATATTGGCTGAAACTTCTGTTTCTTTGTAGTATTCGATATAGGATCCGGATAATTCAAAGAAATCTTGCGCCTTGTTTGTGATGCGATGATCGGAAACATCATTGATATAGAAATCAATTGTTTTCACATGATCGAAGACAAGCAGCGGAGTCATTTCTTTGAAAGATAAAGTGGAATATAAAAGAACCAAATCATTTTTACTATATCCTTTTTCCAGCAGTTTGTCGTACAACAACTTGTCATCAGAAGTGGTTTTCTCTTGGAGCATATACAGATCCAGATATTTCAAATCATATTCCTTGGATAAGATCGCATTTTGCAGATTTTCGGAATAGTAATTTCCATTGATCAGGATATCCGCAATCTGATCCTGCTTGATGATTTCGATTGCTTCCGGACTATAACCGATCTTTTTCAGCTTTCTGGCCGTAGTTGGGAAAAAAAGGTAAGTTAATAATAAGCCGAAAACGATGAGAAAAGCAGAAGCGCAAATGACAAAAGATTTTCTCAGTTTTCTCTTTTTTCTTTTTGGGCCGAAGCTGTTTACATGGGGAATAGGTTTTAAATGATTCATAAGTAAATCTCCTTATTAAAAATAGTTCCAAGGGATCTGTTCCGGTGGATTTGTTTTAAATTCCAAGACCTGTTTTGTGACAGGATGGAAGAATTGACATGAATAAGCCCACAGTGCGATCTGTTGGTTTTTGGCGGCTTGCCGGTTATATCGCTGATCCCCCCATAAAGCATGATTCCGACTGGAGAACTGAACTCTGATTTGGTGGGATCGTCCGGTTTTAAGTGCAATCTCGACGAGCGCCAGATTTTTGAAAGCAGAGAGAAGTCGGTAGGATAGGATCGATTCCTTTCCCTGCGGATCTTCTTTTGTCGTGACTCTGCTTGTGTTTGTTTTGTGATCTTTTTTCAGGTAATCACAAAATGTATCTTGATCTTTTAAGCTGTTGTTTTCTACGACAGCACGATATGTCTTTTGAAACTGATGGGTGCGGATCTGATCGCTGAGTCTGGATGCGGCCTTTGAGGTTTTGGCAAAAACCATGACTCCTCCGACCGGGCGATCTAAACGATGAACTAATCCGAGATAGACATTGCCCGTTTTATTATGACGGATTTTTAAATCTTCTTTTAAACAGGTAAGCAGATCTTCATCTTTGCTATCATCTTGCTGAACCGGCATGTTGCATGGCTTTTCGACGACCAATAGATGATTATCTTCATAGAGGATCTTGATCTTAGTCATGAGCGACCCATTTTCCATAGATTCCGCAAGGCAATGTCAATTCATCATGCGTGATCGGCAAAGCGACTTCACCGGCTTCAATATGACCTTCCGGATGTTTTTTCAATATCGTTTTCTTTAAACAGTTTTCTAAAACCGTGGAAGATAAGCCGGTTGTATAGGAATTGACCAAAAAGAACAACGGATCATCATCTAAGATTTCCAGACACTCATTGATCAGATCATTGAGCTGATCTTCTAATTTCCAGACCTCTTTATTCGGGCCCCGGCCATAGCTCGGCGGATCCATGAGGATACCGTGATAGGTATGACCGCGACGTTTTTCTCTTTGTACAAATTTCAAGACATCATCCACAATAAAACGAATCTTTTTATCTTCAAGGTTAGAAAGTGCCATATTTTCTTTTGCCCACTGAATCATCCCTTTGGAAGCATCGACATGAACGACTTCACTGGCTCCGGCACTGGCACAGGCCATGGTTGCACCGCCGGTATAAGCGAATAGATTGAGAATCCGGATCTCTCTTTTTTCTTTTGAGATCATCTCCATCATCCAATCCCAGTTAACCGCTTGTTCCGGAAATAGTCCTGTATGCTTAAATCCTGTAGGAGAAACTTTAAAGCGAAGATTTTTATAGGAAATGGTCCAGGTTTCAGGTAATTTCCTTTTAAATTCCCAATTTCCTCCGCCTTTTGAACTGCGGTGATAATGCGCATGGATCGAATTCCAGATTGGATCCTCGTCCTTATTCCAAGCGGCTTGAGGATCAGGTCTTCGAAGAAGATATTCGCCCCAACGCTCTACTTTTTCACCATCTCCGGCCGTAATGCATTCATAATCTTTCCAGTTATCGGCAATTTTTTTCATGGACTTTCTCCTTTCAATTATTATATCATAACTTGAAACAGTGTTGAAACAATTTACAAAGAAATCTATTAAGATTTCATAAACTTTTTTGTTTTTTGATGGCTCGGATTATGATATGATAATATGCGCTGAGGTGAGAGATATGAATTTTGAAAACTTGAATCAGAATCAAAGAGAAGCAGTATTGACCAATGAAAGCTATGTGCGGATCATAGCCGGAGCAGGAAGTGGGAAAACGCGTGTTTTAACAACGCGTATTGCCTATTTGATTCAGGAAAGAAATGTGAAACCGAATAAAATACTGGCTATCACTTTTACCAATAAAGCAGCCAATGAAATGAAGGAAAGAGTAAAAGGAATGCTTCAGGAAGGAAGTACAGTGTCTATTTCTACGATTCATTCTCTTTGTGTGCGTATTTTAAGAGAAGATATCTTGGCGATGGGCTATCCGCGTAATTTTACGGTGATGGATCAGGATGATCAGAAACAGATCTTAAAAGAAGCATATCGGGAATTGAATCTGGATAAGCAGACATATTCATACGCTTCAGTTTTGGATTACATTGCGAATAATAAAGCGGCCTATATTGATGTGGATCGGGCCGAGAGATTAGCCGCCGGTTTCAAAGGAGAGATGGATA
>CAZUVT010000029.1:0-17114 GCA_964623925.1 uncultured Erysipelotrichaceae bacterium | reverse complement strand
CCAGAAACTCGCTCGTTTCTCTATTCGTTCTGTACGGTTTTTATTCTAGCACCAATACTTCAAAACTTGCAGCACCTTCCATACCTCGCTCTTGCATCTTTTCATCTTCTCTTCTTCTATCTCGCTCGGCTCGATCAGTCTCATCTCATATCCATTGCCTATCCCTTCCTGATTCATCATCTCTTTGATATCTCTCGCTCCTTTCCATCTCTCTGCACTCAGATTCAACACGATCGTCACCACCGGTTCTATTCGATCCGTAAATCGCAGGCCGCTTAAGTATTCTCCTTCTTTTAATCTTTTCCCTCGATTCTCTTTCCTCTTCTCTTTCAACTGTCTCTCATACATCTCTGCATCATAGCACAGGATCCGGATCGGCATACTTGGATCGACATACGATTGATTTTCAATTCCAACCAGGATCTCCTCTTCTTCAGGTAGGATACATCTTCTTAACAGGTCTCTTCTTTTCAATTGGATATTCGGATCCAATTCATGGATCTTTTCAGGCTTGATGATTTCTCTGCCTTCAAACAGAGCCAGGTTCACGATATCGGCATAGACTTCTTTTTGTCCAATATAGGTTTTGGATAACACATCTTTTTTCTTCATAGTTCCCTCCACCTTTTATTATTCGTTTCTTTCTTCTTCCTTCCTAATTCTTTTCTTCTTTTCTCGAATTAAGAGAATTTTTATTTTTCACAAAAAAAGAGAAATTATTTGATCTAACTTCTCTTTTGTAATCCTTATTTAATTATTCTTTTTCCTGATTGGATTTCAGATATTCTACAATTGCATCATCGCTATATGAAAGCAAATGTCCGAATTCTACCGCAATCCTTTTTCTTGCTTCTCCCTGATATTCTCTTTTTTCCAGCAATACTTTTTTCTCTTCTTTTAAAGATTGATACTGTTTCAATACTTGTGGATCACGATAGAAGAGAATCACTGTTTTTCCGCGATTGCTGGAAGTCGGAAACAAATCGGTAATCAAAAGGTTTCTTTCAACGATCATTTCATTCCCATACTTTGCGGCAATCCTTTCTGCTTCCGCAATCAATTGACCGGCTTCTTCATTCCATTCAAATGGATGACTAAGCGCCAACTTCTTAACACCGGCTTTTACGACTTCATTAAACGCATCCATGACACCGCATGCATAACTGAATTGATCCATATTTTCCCTCTTTTCTTTTAAATCTGCTTCTATTTTATAAAACAGCGATCATTAAATCAAGACTTTGAGGCGATTGTTGAAAACTCTTCCCATTCTTTAAAAATTCAATTACATCTTTAAGTATTCATTCATCACTTAAAAAGGTACAATTCAACTTGTACCTTTTTTCGCTGTTATTTCAATTTACATCGATTAGATCGCATCCGCTAAATCAGCGGCTTTCTTGCAGCCGTCCGTTTTATTGATATCTTTGACATTCAATACTCCCGGAACTAACACTTCACCCACCATTTTCCACTTATTCAAAGCAGCCATTCGTTCAATCGGAACACGTACACCATCCATAACAGTCATATCATCCTCTTCGCAGCATGTGATCAAGGCGCATTCTTTTCCGGCGATATCTTTGCCGCCGACTACCAAAGAGAAGACGCGATCAATTACGCCTTTGATTTGAGCCGGAATTGAATACCAATAGACCGGAGTCGTAAATACGATTACATCTGCCTCCAAAATCGCGGGCGCAATCACATTGAAATCATCGTCAAAACTGCATGCTTTTCCTGTAGAAAAACAAGTCTCACAGGCTCGGCATCCTCCTACTTTTTTCATTGCTGCATCAAATCTTGTTACTGTATGGCCTTTTTCTTCCGCCGCCTTGATGAAAGCCTCTGTCATGGCAAAACTATTTCCATTCTTTCTCGGACTTCCTGTAATGACAACTACTTTTTTACCCATAAAATCATTCCTCCTAACTCTGTGAGATTGACTTTACTCACTCTTGATATTATAATTTTAGCCAGCATGATTATTAAATCAAGTACGCACAATAAAGTGCGATACTTACACGTAAGTCACATACTTACTTAAAGGAGAGTATCTAAATGAATAATCGCTGTATCACAAACGAATGTCTTGAATCAACGGGCTTCAGCTATACACTATCATTAATTAACGGTAAATATAAAATGACGATCTTATATACTTTAATGGAATTTAAAGTCGTCCGCTTTAATGAAATGAAAAAGTATATCGGCGGAATTTCATATAAAACATTAAGTGCAACTTTAAAAGAATTAGAAGCTGATCAACTGGTTCACAGAGAGGAATATTCTCAGATTCCTCCAAAAGTTGAATACAGTTTGACAGAACGCGGTAAATCTTTGATCCCGATCTTGGATGGAATGTGTGAATGGGGAAGCAAGAATAGATTATAAAAATTAAAAACATGTCGGCTTGACATGTTTTTAACTTCCTTCTAAATGATAACTACAAAAGCTGTACTCCGTACATCCACTTAAATAAACAAAGACACGCTATAACGATCAGCACAAGCATGAAGATAAGCATCTTCCGGTCTTTCGTATTCTTATAGAAAACATAGGCCACAGCTGCCAGATCCAAACATAAAGCACATGCTCCCGAAAATATCAGTTGAAAGTCCTTGGTAACAATAAGCGCAATAGCGGTGACAAGTAAAATCAAGGCTGAAGACAGCCATGCATAATTCTTAATTCCCTTTTTAGATTTCAATCCACTGTTTTTTTCCCGGAAAGGATTATTTTTTGCCATAATTTTCCTCCTGTTGATTTTCTTTATTATAACATAAATCAGATTCTTTTAAAATTGATTCACACAAATGCTGATAGGTCTCGCTACTGACCTCATCCATGATCTCTTTAACCTTTTCACTGAGATCTTTTGATGTCGTCTGACCGACAAAATTATTGGGCTTCACTTTAGGTCCGTGAAAATCTGAGCCCAACGTCAGAATCAATTCTTCATGCTTCTTCCCTTCATTCAGGATTGCACAAATGATCTCTTCATTGTTGTGCGGATGAAAAAGCTCATAACCACCCACTTGATTCTCTATGCAGAACTCAAAGAATTCCTTTCTTTGATCCTGATTAAACGGATATTCTCCCAAATGGGCAATGACCGCAATTCCATTGGCTTCTCTTACCGCTTGAAAGACTTCCTGACAGGTAGGTTTTCCCAATTCCAAAAAATATTTGCAGTCTTTTCCGATAAAACGACCAAAGGCATCCGCAACAGAATCAGCTGCGCCTTTCATTTGAAGATACCGCGCAATGGTGGCACGGTTTAAGTTTCCATCTGCCGATATTTCTGAGGCATATTCATAAAATTCCGGAATGCTTAATTGTGAATAGCCATCTTCAATAATATTTTCCAAAATCAGTTCCAATTGTCTTGATTTAGAATTCTTGTAATTGGCAATCAATTTCTGTAGAGAATCGAATTTTTTATCCTCAAAATCTGCATCTAACGGAAAATATCCGAGAACATGGATCTCCTGATCCAAATCCTCCGGTCTGTAAGAGGCGGAAATTTCAATTCCAGCCACAGCCAGTAACGGATCTTTTGTCGTCTTATTAAATTCAATCAATGTTTTTTTGAATTCTCCGATTCCATTTAATGTATTATGATCGGTTAAGGCAATCAGCTTCAGATCCTGCTGTCCTTTTGGAATCCTGGCGGCAGAAATAATTTCTTGAATCGATGTGCTTCCATCCGAATAAGGGCTATGGAGATGAAGGTCCAATCTCGGTATTTGTTTCATATTTCTCTCCTTTATTTTGATTTTTGTATCTTTATAATGTACGTAACTTCTTTATCATAAGTCTTTTTATTTTTTCATTCAACCTCTATTCTTGAAAATTCTTTGATTTGCATCAATTCTTTATGAATTATTAGAATTTTACCTCAGTCTATGGTACAATAAAAAACGCTTGTAAAGGAGGAGGATCTTATGAAATTGATTGTCGGATTAGGAAATCCCGGCAAAGAATATGAAAGAACCCGTCATAATGCCGGATTCATGGTCATTGATAAAGTTGCCGAGAAATGTTCGCTTTCATTCAATAAAACAAAATTCAACTCACTTATTGCCGAAGGAAAAGTTCATGGTGAAAGTGTGATGCTGATGAAGCCTCAGACTTACATGAATCTATCCGGAAATGCGGTCAGTGAAGCGGTCCGGTTTTACAAGCTGGATCTAAAAGATCTTCTCATACTTCATGACGATCTGGATCTTCCTGTCGGAAAGATCAGGATACGGGAATCCGGAAGTGCCGGAGGACAAAACGGAATGAAACATATCATCAACTTGCTTGGAACTCAGGATATTCGACGGATCCGCGTCGGGATCGATAAGAGCAAACTGATTCCGGTGGTCGATTATGTTTTAGGGAAAATTCCGGAAGAGCAGAAAGAAGAATTTGACCAGGCCGTAGAAAATGCCGCAAATGCAGCTGTTGCCAGCATCACACTTTCTTTCAGTAATGTCATGAATCGCTACAATGGAGGAAAACGATGAGAAGCCTCTTAGAAGCACTCGCTCAAAATCCTGCCGTCAATGCACTTATAGATCAAAGCGGCGGTGTTTCTTTTCAAAGTTTGAATGAAGAAGCGTTGGTGCTGAGTGCCGCTTATCAGAAATGTCCGCAAAATCTTGTCGTCATCAAAAACAACTTGTACAATGCCCAGCGACTGTACAATAAAATAGCCAACCTGGTACAGGAAAAAAACTGTACCCTTTTTGCCGTGGAAGAAAGCCTTCGCGTTGAATCGATCGCAACCAGCCCGGAAATGAATGCCAAAAAGATCGAAACCATGTCGCTTCTTTTAGATGATCATCCGCGCATCATCATCACGCATGCTGCCGCTGTGATCCGTATGCTTCCTCTGCCAGAAACCTTTAAGTCAAGAAGCATCTCGTTGAAATTAAATCAAAGAATTTCCATGAAACAATTAAAGGAAACATTGATCAAAGCAGGTTATCAAATGGTAAATCGAGTCGACCAGCCTCTTTGTTTTGCCGTGCGCGGTGGAATTATCGACCTCTATTCCATGAATGAAAACGATCCGATCCGAATTGAATTTTTCGATGATGAAATCGAAAGCATCCGCTTCTTTGATATTTCATCGCAACGAACGATCCGCACCTTGGAAAGTATCACGATCATCCCCGCTACGGATATCCTTTTTGAAGAAGAGGATATTCAGGAAATCCGGATGAAATGCCTGGGAAAACTGGAGCAGGCGAAGCAAAAGATCGAACCGGAACAATTCAAGATCCTGCAAGATCACCTTGAGCAAGATCTTGATCTGTTGAGCAATCAAATCAAGGAAAACCGCTTATATCTATATTATTCCTATCTGGCAAATTCTGCCTGTATCTTAGATTATATTCAAGATCCGCTCATCATCGAATCCACTCATGATCGCATCCTTCAACACATTCACCAGCTGCTGGAAGAAACGATCGAATATCTTCAGGAGTTAATCAGTGAACAGCGAAGTCTTTCTCACTTCCAAGTGTTCCATGATTACAATACCTGTTTATCCAAAAGAAGGATCTTTGAAATAGAAGAACTGGATAGTTTTGCTTCTGTTGCCGAATCTTTGATCTGCAATGTCGATGTCGGACAGCAGAGTCTGATGCATCTGTTGCCGATCATGAAAAAACAATCTGAAACAAAAAAAGTCCTCTGCTGTATCCTCGAAAGTGAAGCAAAAGAGCTGTTACAGGCATGTATAGATAATGATATTCACTATCATTTGATGACAGATGAAGATGAAGAACTCACCGATTTCAACATCTTATTTAAGGAAATGGATGAAGGAATTGACTGTGAAAAGGAGCACATTATTCTCTATTCCTCCAAAGAACTGTTTAATAAGCATGTACGCATCGGAAGATATGCCAATAAATTTAAAGAAGCAGAAGTCCTGAGCAGTTATGAAGATCTGCAAAGAGGCGATTATATCGTTCACTCCCAGCACGGCGTCGGCCAGTATGTCGGAATCGAAACAAAAGTCATCAACAAGTTACACAAGGATTTTCTGCACGTCATCTATAAAGGAGATGACAGCCTATATGTTCCTTTGGAACAATTCAGACTGGTACGGAAATTCGTTTCCAGAGAAGGCGTCGTACCGAAGCTGAATAAGCTCGGAAGCAGCGAGTGGAGCAAGACAAAATCCAAAATCAAAGAGAGTGTTGACAACATTGCAGAAAGATTGATCGAACTTTATGCCCAAAGAGAAAACAATATCGGATTTGCATTTGGTCCTGATAGCGAGGACCAGATCGAATTTGAAAAACAGTTTGAATACGAACTCACTCCCGATCAAAAAGTGGCCATTCAGGAGATCAAGCAGGATATGATGCGTGATAAGCCGATGGACAGACTGCTTTGCGGCGATGTCGGATTCGGTAAAACGGAAGTCGCGATCCGAGCCGCCTTCAAAGCCGTTGAAAACGGCAAGCAGGTCGCTTATCCTTGTCCGACCACGATCCTCTCTTCGCAGCACTATAAAACATTCCGAGATCGATTCAAGAACTACGCGGTCAATGTCAGGGTCCTGAATCGTTTTGTCCCACCTGCTTCCATCAAAGAGATCCTCCGGGATACAAAAGAAGGAAAAGTGGATATCCTGATCGGAACTCACCGCCTTTTATCCAAAGATGTTCGGTTTAAGGATCTCGGATTTCTGATTATTGATGAGGAACAGCGGTTTGGAGTAGAGCATAAGGAAAAAATCAAAGAAATGAAACAATCCATTGATGTCCTTTCCCTTTCTGCCACCCCGATTCCGAGAACCTTGCAGATGTCTTTGATCGGGATCCGTCAGCTTTCACAATTGGAAACACCGCCAAGTAATCGACTTCCTGTTCAAACCTATGTATTAGAAAAAAATAAAGGTGTCATCAAAGAAGTCATTCAGCGCGAGCTCGCAAGAGGCGGCCAAGTCTTCTATCTTTTCAATAACACCTTAGAGATCTACAATGTCGCAAGACAAATTCAAAAAGCCTTGCCGGAAGCGAAAGTCGGAGTTGCCCATGGCAAGATGAGTCGAGATGAAATCGAAGAAGTCATGCAGAACTTTATTCTGAATGAATACAATGTTCTGATCTGCACAACAATCATTGAAACGGGGATCGACATTCCCAATGCCAATACGATCCTGATTGAAAGCGCCGATACTTTTGGGTTAAGCCAGCTCTATCAGATCAAAGGCCGGGTTGGAAGAAGCGACCGCCTGGCTTATGCTTATCTGATGGTTAAATCAAAAAAACAGCTAAGCGAAGTGGCAGAAAAAAGACTTCAGGCAATCAAGGAATTCACACAGCTCGGAAGTGGATATAAGATTGCCATGCGTGACTTGACGATCCGTGGAGCCGGTGATCTTTTAGGGGCAGAACAATCCGGATTCATTGATACCGTCGGCATCGATATGTATATTGAAATGCTGAAGGAAGCAATCGATGAGAAAAAAGGTCTGGTCACCTCGAAAGAAACAGAAACGATCATGCATGCACCGATTCCGGTAGACGGCTATATCCCGCAAAGTTTTGCACCGCAGGATCTGGAAAAGATCACGTTATATCAGCGTATCGATCAGATCAAATCCAAAAAAGCGCTTTTGGATCTGAAAGAAGAAATCACGGACACCTACGGCAAGCTTCCGAAATCCGTGAGCCTGCTTTTTGAAAAGAAGCAGCTGGAACTTCTAATGAATGAAGAGCGCATCGAAAAATTCAAGGAAGTCAAAGGTGCCTTGGAAATCACCTTTACAAAAGAATGGTCCAGTGAAGTGGATGGTGTCGCCCTGTTTGAATGTTTCACTTCCATTTCCAGAGATATTGCCTTAAAATATATGCAGGGCAGGATCATTGCCACCGTTCCGAAAATCAATGACCGGCTTTTTGTCGCCATCGAAATGCTGGAAAGAAGCACTCGCTTGAAAAAGCATGATTAGCGTAATCAACGAATTTTCTTTTCATCCGATCCAAGAATAAAATCCTGAAAATTGCTCATAATAATCCTGTATGAATGTATGAAGGAGATGCAGGTATGAAAGCTACAGGAATAGTCAGAAGACTGGATGATCTGGGAAGACTCGTCATTCCCAAGGAACTGCGCAGTCTTCACCGCATGAAAGACGGCGATATGATTGAATTTTTCATCAACGAAGAGAATCAGATCGTCATTGAAAAATTCTCAGCACTTAAAGAAGATGAAAGCGATATTGAAACGATGTGTCTGGCTTTAGAAGACCTATTAAAAAAAGAAGTGCTCTTCATTCACGATGATCAGATCCGCTGCCAGCATGGAAAGTTCGACAGTGACGGAAATTATGGCGAATGCACAAAGGACTTTCTTTATACAGTTAAAAACTACCATCCTGCTTCCTTTGAAAATGTTCGCATTTTAAAGGAAAGCGAGCGGCAAGTAAGCGGCTTTATCAGTCCGATCAATGTTTATGGAGATTGGTTTGGAAGCTTTGTCGTTATCGATGGACAGAATTGTACCGACACACAGAAAGAAATCGTGCAGGCATATAGCCGATTGCTCGCCAAAAAGCATGAGCATTAATTAAATCAGTATTAGGGGAGAAACAGAATGAGAATCGATAAGTTTTTAAAAGTATCCAGAATATTAAAGAGAAGAACGATTGCCAAAGAACTGGCAGATCATGACCGCATCCTGATCAACGGCAAAGTTGCAAAACCAGCTTCTGAAGTCCAGACCGGCGATCAGATCACAGTCATTTTCGGTCAGCGGCAGCTCACCGTTCAGGTACAAAGCACAAGGGAATTTGCCAAAAAGGAAGATGCCCCTTTGATGTATACCGTTGTCGAAGAAAAATTTGTTGAATAAGAAGAACCTCCTGTTCATAGAATGAAGTGAATAGGAGGTTTTATCATTATGAGTGAACAATTAGTAAGCAACCCTTTGAAATTTGAGGCAAATCCTTATCATAATCTCATCTTAAAAGATCGCAAGATCTTGGATCTGACCGGAGTCAAACAGATCGACAGCTTTGATTCCAGTGAGTTTCTATTAGAAACCTCTCAGGGCTGGATGCTTGTACAAGGCAAAGATCTTGCTTTGGGAAAACTGGATACAGAGCGGGGAGAAGTATGCATTAAAGGATTGATCGAAACGATTCAGTATCTCACGAACAAGAAATCGGATTATGAAAAAGAACATTTCCTTGCCCGCCTTCTTAAATGATCACGCTGCCTGAACAGATTCAGGCAGTTGCCGTTCATCTTGCGGCCGGTTGGCTCTTCGGTTTTTTAGCCCATTTTCATAACAGCTTATGGATCTTGGTCAAAGGAAAAAAACGGAAACTCCCAGTCGATCTGTGCGCAATGGCAGTCTTTGTCTGCACTCTGTTTACCGTGATGTTTCAAATCAACGGAGGACGTACTCATCCTTACCTTTTAGTTCTCTTTCTGATTGGCCTTTTGATCTATCAATTCATCTATGATCCGATCTTCGCTTCTCTGTTCCGATTCGTTGAACGCTTCGTGAAGATGATTTTCATTCGCTTTTCACTTGCAATTTCTCCTTTATTCAGTATAATAGATGTACTGGGAAAAAGATTAAAAGGAGGGAAAAAGCATGGAAAATCAGCCGGCAAGTCCAGTCGTAAAGAAAACTCGGCGAAAAAATAAACCGATTTACGCCATTATCAGTTTGATTGCAGTTGTTCTTTCCTGTGTATTTTTACTCAGTGTCTATTCGGAAATTCAGACAACAATGGCCTTAAAAGCACAGGTAGAAGAAGCTCGTGCCCAGTTGGAAACAGTCCAAAAAGAAAATGATTATCTCGTCGTTCAAAAAGAAAAGCTGAACGATGAGGATTATATTCAAAGCTATGCCCGCGGAAAATACTCCGTTTCAAAAGAGGGAGAACAGGTCTTCTATCTTTCCCCGCTTGATAAATAGCTGATTTAAGTCGATAAATTAAATTTTATCGGCTTTTTTTGTAATATTTTTCGCTTTCATTTCATACCTATAAACCAGGTGATAAAATGAAAACAAAATACAGACTTGAAAAATCCGAGCTTGACGAATTCATTTACTTTCAAGCTCTGGGTTCAACCGCCTATAAATTTCACTATTTCGAAATCTGCTTTACCGTTCCTTTCTTTTTGCTTCTCACTTACGAATGCTTTGAGCATCTTCATACAAGTTTCGGAAAACTGATCCTCACCCTCTTGGCAATGGCTTGGCTGTTCAGAGGCAGTGACTGGTTTTGGAAATCAAAAGTTCACTGCTTCGCAGAAAACAGATCTCTTCCATTCCCTATATGCAGAAATGAAATCTCTTTCCAATTTGATACTGAATCCAACACACTGCTTATCAATCAGCAAGAAATCAACGAACTGACTGAATTCCAATGTCTTCAAAGCTGTATGATCATCCACTTTAATCAACAGACATTCCTGATTCCCTGGAGAATATTTGAAAGCGATGAAATCAAAGGCCAGTTTGTCAAGACATGCATGAAAAAGAAATCATCCAGTCTCAGCTACTCCCATAAAGAAGCATAAAGTGCAGAAATCCTGCACTTTATTACATATTGGTTTTTAAATATTAAATAACTAAAATTCCCACAAAACGAGAATTTTTAAAAATCTCATTTTCTGAGAATCTTATAGAACGGCAAAGAACAATACGTTTTTAATGATTTAAATCTTTTTCTTCAAGTAACCAGAAATTCCCGGTAAAGATATTGACTTCTTTTTCATTGATCTCATCAAGTGTCGTGCCTTTTATTGAATCTTTAAAGTTGATTTCAAAAGGATAATTCAAAACATATTTCCTTTTTAACTTTCCACCAAACCCTAAAGAGAGATAAAAGTTATTTTTAAAGATCAAGGGCAGCATTTCTTCAATATCTTCTTCATTTTTAATTCCAATAAAAACCGTTCTCCTTCGCCAATAGGCCATAACGATTTCATTTTCTGAATCGGAAAACTCAAGATAACCTTTTGGAGAAACTAAATCAAATCCTAAAACAGGAGGATCCTCAACCTGGATTTCTTTTGTATCAAAGCACATGAGCAAAGGTTCATAAGGAGCCAATAAAAATGTATTATGAGATTCATGGGTGGCATCAAAATGGTGGTCAAATGAAAACTCAATCATAATATCTTTTGTTTCAGACTCCTCATACATATTAGGACAGATTGCAAAAAACATTTCAATCAAATAAACTTTGGATTTCTGGGATTGGTAACCATAGAGTCTTTTAACGATGTTTTGATTAGTTGGATATACATTCATTTTAATCAGTGATATATCAAAATATTTGGTATGTACATATTCATTTCCAACTAGTTTCTCAAAAAGATCAAGATTGGAATCCGGATGATTGGCAACATATTCTTCTCTACCAACAACGCTCCTACTTGAAGAGCATCCAAGCAGGAGCATGAATAGAGATAAAGCAATTATTTTTTTAATAACCGTATCCATCCGTATAAACATTATTTTGTGCTTGCATTTCTAATGCTTTATTTTTCATCCAGGAGTCATCATCATAGTGTGGCTTTGTTTCGCTTGTTGCAAATGCATAGTCGGTTGTAATACTATGAGGCTTTTTATCTGCACCAACATAAGAGAAATAATGATCATAATAATAATCCCTTTTTTCAATAATGCATCGAGGAGTCCAATTCAACTCATAAACAAATGCAACTTTTCTATATGTTCTTATAAATCTGTGAATTTTATCTATAAATGTTGTACACATTTCTAGATTTGATATCGCAAGACCTGTAATCATTGAGATAATTCCTGTAAATAAATTAGGTAACCCTGCTAATCCGACAATAACATTTGAAGCAATGGACCATGTTTGAGCTTGTAAAGTTTTTACTTCGTTAAATCCTGTATCTTCTGTATATACCTCAATTTTTGTACTTAGTGCTCGTGAAGTGATTTTAGAATATGAAACGCTATAAATTTGTTCTTGATCAATAAGACCCTCAATGATTTCAAATTCAAAAATTATTTCATCATCTGTTTCAGCAATTTTTACGATTCTTTTTTGATGAAAATTCTCCAAATAATTTTTTGTTTCTTCAATCCACGAATCAATAGATATTCTGCTTCCATTTGAAGGCATTGGGTTTTCTTGTGAAACAGGAATCTTGTTTAAAAGTTGTATCACATTTTCATCATCAGATTTATTCACATAACCAATATTGGATTCTTCAGCATACACTTTTGTTGGTAATAATCCACCTAAAATGATTAAAACTACTAATACAAAATTTATGACTTTTCTTATCATTTTTCTTTTCCTTTCTTCTTTCAAACCGATCTGATACTTGCATTATAACAATAATCTCTTTTTTGTCTATAGCTTAGGTTCGAATTGTATGATTTTAGGGTTCGAATTGCAGATGATTTGACTTGATTATATAGAAATTCCCGAAAAATGAGAATTTTAAGATTTCTCGATTTACGAGAATAATTGTGTTTACATGAAATAATGTCTTACTGATTTTATTTCTCACATAGATAAATTTAGGCCTTTTAATCTTTCAATATTACTCTTCCCTTTGATATAACTTTCTTGGATTCAAATTGGTCAAGATTCCCATTATGACTGCTACTGTGCCTGATCCCAACGTACAGATAATACCACCAGAATACAAGATGGAGCGAATTTTGGATTGGCTTTGATATGCCCCTATAAGCAATTGTTTCTGGCTTTCAAAATCAAAATTTTTCAACACATGACCAATTCTGCTTAACTCTTTCTGATAAGATAAATTCGCATCAATCATCACCCGGATCATCTGCGGTGTTAAAAGAAAACTAAAGATAGCTGCAATCATACTGCCTATCAGACACAGAATCAGCGTTTCAATAATAAATTGCAAAAATAAATTGATCTTTGACTCTCCCAAACTCATTAAAATGGCAATCTCTTTTTTTCTTTTCCTCATAAACAGAACCATAATTAAATTAAAAATAGAATAGGTCAGTATGCTCATCGTCAAAATCACATAGGAAACCAATTTTTTTAAGTTGCGAATCGGTTTTAAAGTTGTTTCCACATCATTCATGTTCGAGGTTAAAACACAAAAATCATGAGGAGTCTTCGAAATTCCTAAAGAAAGCCCTTCATTTATTTTTCCGCAAACCTCGCGATTTTCCCGATAGATCCTTTGAAACTCCAAAGAATCATTTAAAATGATCTCAATATCATCCATCGTTGCATTAGCTTTTCCAACTTCGATTTCATCTTCTAAAATATCCAATGCACAGGAAAACGGAATAATATAATCATAGGCTCTGTGAAATACGCTGTCATTCATACTGAAATCATAATTCGCGTCATATTTCTGATATCGCCCGATCACCTCAAATTGAACCATTTCACCACCCAATTCAAAATCGAGAATATCACCAATTGTATATCCGGTATGATCCGCAACCAAAATCGTATGAGAAGATCCCTGATAATCTGAATCATCAAAAAATCTTCCATAGAGAAGATTGATTCCATATTCTTCTAAATAAGAATCGTTGGAAATGGCTAAAATATCTCCCGATGTATAGCTGTCCTCATCCCGATCAACAATATATGTAAGAAGCATTTTCTGATTGACCTGTTTCACTGCAGGATCCTGTTCATTTCTTTTTACAGTTTCTTGTAAATAAGTTAAATATTCTGAAGAATAATATACTGCCCTCTCACAGGATAAATTTATTTTTATTTCTAATTTATCCTTCATCTGATTCAACGAATAATTTAAAATGGAATCTAATTGCCCGAAAGTCATAAGCAAGCATCCCAAAACAAATCCAAATGCCAAGATCAGAACATTCTGTTTGGGACGATTCAGCAATGCACTCTTTAATCTTCTTGTAATGCCCTTCATTTTGTTTTCACCAATTTCATTTGATCCGGGTCCATATAAAATACATGATCGGCCAAGGAAGCAACTTTTGTATCGTGAGTTACGACAATCACGCATTTATCATATTCATGGGCAAGCATCATGAGTAATTCTACGATTACATCCGAAGTCTTGCGATCAAGATTTCCGGTAGGTTCATCTGCCAGGATCACTTTTGATTGGGATGCGATCGCTCTGGCAATCGCCACACGCTGCTGTTCTCCGCCGGAAAGTGTTGTTACTTTGCGATAAATCTTGTCTCCTTCTAATTTTAGATTGTGAAGAAGCTGAACCGCAATCCGGCGATCGGATGTTGATACCTTCTCACTGATATCCATTGCAACTAAGATATTCTCAACTGCGCTCATATACGGAATGAGATTATAACTTTGAAAGATCATAGATACTTCTGTTCTGCGAAGAGCTTCCGCTTCCTTACGATTCATGATTTTTCCTGAAATCTCAATCACACCTTCACTGACATCCTCGATTCCTGCAAGACAGTTTAAAAGAGTTGTCTTTCCACTACCGCTCTCACCCAGAATGCAATTAAATGTTCCTTCTTCAAACTGCGCATTCACATGGGATAGAATCTGTTTGTTTTCACTTGAATTTGTATAAGAGAAACTCATTTCTCTGATTTCAACTATTGCCATAACCTCACCTCACTCTTCCAGCTTTGACTTTATCTTTTTGGCGCTGATTACCGAAGCAAAAACAAAGCTTCCTGACAAGATCGCTATTTCCATTCCCAATAAACTCACCCAGTCAAATAAACTTATAGCCGCATCAAAATTGGCCGCAATAGGATTTAAATAATCTGACATCGTTTGTAGATCCGCAACATCAAAGGTCGGAAAAAATTGCTGAATATTCATCGAAAGAACCCATATTGCCAAAAGCGATCCGAGGATTCCCAAAATCAGATACTCTATCCAATACTGACCTAAGATCCTGCCTTGTTTCTCTCCCAAATAAGATAAGATCATCGTTTCTTTTCTTCTGTTAATCTGTTCCATATACATCAATAAGCTATATAGAATAACTGATGCAAGAATGATGAACAAACTCAAGAACAAGAATTGATATTCTATCAGCTTCAGATCACTAACAAATGGCAGAAGCTGATCAACATTGGTATAGTATTCGATTCCATTTAATTCTTGCCGGTATGTCTGAATCTTATTAGTAAAATTTTCCAAATTATCAAACGAATCCAATTCAAAATAAGCATCACTTACTTCAATAAAAGAAATAAATTGATCATAGTATCCGGGCAAATTTTCCTTTGCAATCGCTTCTGATTCCCCGGCTATTTTTCTCCAAGCCTTTTCAGGAATATAGATAGGATAATCCTCCTCTCCGCTGACCGTTCTATGTATTATTCCAATAACTTCAAATTCATAAGTTTCATAACAGATTATTCCTTGTTCCTGTCTGATCATAATTGAAATTGGAATCACATCTCCTACTTCAATCGGTCTTTCTTCATTTTCATTCACAAAACTGTATTTATTATTTAAAATAGCTACAAAAGCTCCGGAATCAATTTCCTCCTGAGTAAAAGTGCGACTGCCGGTATCAGGAACAAAATCTTCTATGAATTTATAATATAAAGTCCATCTCGGTTCCTTAACACTCTTGATATTTCCTCCTAAATAGGTCATTGCATTCTCTTTCTTTTGAAGCAATTCTCTAAATCTTTCAACGGTATATTCTGACCCTAAATTTGTATTTGCAGAAGAATCCGTAACACATTCAATATTTCCCAAATCTATCAAATGACAGCTTGTCATAAAATTGGACTTAGTCAAATTATAATGAATATCTCCATATTTAACATACTCTTGATTTCTCAGATCATCCATTATCTGAATATAACTCTCAACTTTTTGTTTCAACTCAGAAACCGACTCTGACTCATATATTTTTTCCCATGACAAATCACGATTCACTATGACAACTTGGGTATTCAAGGTAGAAACTATTGCTTTTCTGCATTGATGATACGACCTGTAAATGAGCAGAGAAGAACACAAAAAAAGAGAAAGCACAAAAAACAAGACAACAAAAAGAATTGTTCTAAAAAAGCGATTCTTTAGGCTCAAAATAATTCTGTTGATCATGCATTTCTCCTTTTTATAAGATTCATTGTTTCCTAAGAAAATTATAATCTATTACTTCGTATTTATCCAGAGACTTTAATTGTATATGTTTTTGTAAAAGTTCTCACTACAGAAGTTCCAGAGTATTCAGTCATATTAACCGTTACATCTGTATATAATGAACCATTTGAAATTCTGCTGGAATACGAATAACTATTTAGCTTTACTGTATTTTGTGGATATCCTGAATTTAATCCATTGTCATCAATTCCAACTGTAGCATTAATTGAATAAGAATCAACCTTGTTGTTGTATGTCGTGAAATAACCACTCAATGAAATTTTGACATAAAATGTACCTGTCTTTCCTGACTCTGGATAAGAATATGCATAATCTACAGGCACTGTAATTGTAGAATAGTAAGGTACAACCGTTTCATCTGAAGGTTCCTCTTCTGCATAAACTGGAATGAATGAAGTAAACATGAATGAAAAAACTGTAAAAATTGATAAAATTGTACAAATAATTTTACGCATAAATCCTCCTTTTTAATAATTTTTTTCTTTTAGATTGCGTTTTTTAATTTAATCTTTATTTAAATGTGACTTCTCTAATTTTTTTACTACCACACTCCATCTCTTCAATTTTAGATCGATCCAACATCATCATTATAACAATTTTTGTCTTAATTTTTGTTTTATAGGTGCGAATTGTATGATTTTATAGTTCGAATTGCAGATAAACCAACTGGATCATATACAAATTCCCGCAAAACGAGAAATTATAAATATCTTTTTTCTTTTGAATCCATCAAGAAAAACATTATTGCTGATCCTAAATCACTTATAAAAGAGAGAATAAGTATTAAAAAATATTTCATTAATCTCATGTAACATTTCCTTTTTATCAAATCACTTTACTGACATACAGATTCTCGTTTTGCGGGAATTATATCATGTAAAGCTCTAAATTATACAGATACGATCCACCTGCAAGCCCACATTGATTGACTTTTTTAAATGTCTTGGTAAATTTTTAGGAAATTTACGTCTAATTAAAATAAGTCCCAAAAATAGATAAAGACTATAATTGC
>CAZUVT010000028.1:0-17158 GCA_964623925.1 uncultured Erysipelotrichaceae bacterium | reverse complement strand
AGCTGCCGTTTGTACCCACGACCCGATGACAGGGGATAATAATGGAAATCGGATTACGCCCGACTGCATTTCCTACGGCCTGTGCTGACATTTTTTGAATTCCTCGCTCTTTTGCAATTTCTGATGCAATATCCTGATAGGTGATGACTTGTCCGTATGGAATCTTCATCAGGATTTTCCATACCTGCATTTGAAACTCACTTCCAATCGGATTCAGATTCAAATCATGAATATCCGGATTATCCCCATTAAAATATCGGTCCAACCATTTCCTGGTTTTTATCAGGATTTCTGATTTCATTTCGACTTGCTCTGCCTGAGCGAAATGTCCTAAATAATACTTTTGATCCTCCATCCATAAACCGATCAGTTGTTCATCTCTTGCAGCTAAAAGCAGGTCGCCGACCAAAGACGAATAAAATGAGATACAGATTTTTGAATTGATTTGAGTTAAATTCTTTTTTAAAGGTTCTTGCATTCATGGACCTCCTGACTTCAAATGATTTTTCTACTGATATTTTACCATAGAATCGAAGTTAGAAATGCTATAAAACATTGAATTGGCATCTTCTCAAGCATAAGTTTTAATAGTTTCTAAGACTTCAACATCGCCCTGGCTGAGGGGTGCCTTCTAATAAAAACTCGAACTTTTAAATAAAAGTCCGAGTTTAAGATCAACTGGTGCCGCTGGTCAGAATCGAACTGACGACCTCTTCCTTACCATGGAAACGCTATACCACTAAGCCACAGCGGCAAACACACTGCAACTATAAGTATATCGGATTTTCAGAGTTTTGCAAGAGGTTTTTGCATATTCAAATCATGAGCCAGGAAAAATAGAAGAGAAATGAAAAAGAAGAGGAGTTAAAAAAGCGAAGAAAGCAAAATGATGTGACTTTTAGCTCTATTCATGATAAAATACACAAAGGCATAGGTTTAATCGCAAGATTAAGTGACAAAAATGTAATGGATGAAATATTTGAAAAATAATAAGATAGGAGTAAACAAGTTATGTGTGTGTATTTAGTAGATTATGAAAATGTTGGGATGAAAGGATTGCATGGTATCAGCCAGCTGAATGAAAACGATAAGGTGTATATCTTTTATGGAAAGAATGCCGGATCGGTTTCTTTTGAAACCTTGGAGCAAATTATCAATTCACCGGCAAAAGTTAATTGCTTAAGGGCATTGAAATCTGCTAAAAATTATTTGGATTTCCAACTGGTAACTTTTTCCGGTTTTTTGGTCGCTCATTTGGATGATAAGAACTATAAGATCGTCAGTAAGGATACAGGATTTGATGCAGTTGTTGATTTTTGGAATGCAAGACAAGATAGTACCGGTGGGGTGAAATTTTCTCGTCAGGAAGCAATCACGGTTGTTGCCAATCAGGAAAGATTGGTTCAAGTCAAGAGGCAAAAGCCTGAAAAGAAGCAGAATACAAAGCCTGTTGATCGATTCAATCGTCAGAAGATGCAGAGTAACGCCCGCATCCGATCTGCCGAAAAAGCTGTGAAAATTGAGAAAGACGAAGAAAAAATAGAATTAAATGATCAATCTGTTCAGCTTAAAGGGGAAGTGGTAGTGAAAATTCCGGAATCAATTTCTGTTTTTGAGGAAAAAGTAGTGCCGAATGATCAATCTGATGTATCTGTTAAAGAAGAGAAGAAGATCAAAAAAGATTCGGTGAAAACCAATGAAAAGCTCTCTGAAAGTTTCCGCAAGAAGATTCGTGAAAAAGTAAAAAATGAGCATCTGAAAGCAGGAACTTATACAAGTATCTATAACTGTGTGTTGAAATCAGAGTCCAAGCAGCAGCTTCACACCAATTTGGTAAAAGCTTTAAAAATGGAAAAGGGCGCTGCTGTCTATAAGCTGATCGTGCCTGTTTTTGAGGAGATCCATAAAACAGAAGCATAAATAAAAAGGCACGGTGTGCCTTTATAAATCAATATGTGTGTTTTCATCATCCCATTCAGGTTCATTGAAGAGCCTGAATTTCTTCTTTTTCTTTGCCTTACTTTCATGTTCAAAGCATTCTTTATCTTTGGATGAGTAATCATTCAAGAAAGAATCATGTTCCATATGAGGATCTGCTTTAAACAATAAAGGCATCTTTTCCTGTTTTTCATCAGAAATCTCAAATTCATCAAACGAGATATGCCTCATTCTGGATGTCATTGCCATGCTGGAAATGAGAATGATAAGGGGAATCGTAAAAAAGAAAAGTCCGAAGAAAATCATAAAATTCTCATGTTCGATCATGCCGAACAGGAAAATGGAAATTCCGATAATGATGAAAGGGATGCAGATGAAGATAAAAAGGATGCGGACTATGCGAATGTAATTGATATCGGATGTATTCGATGTCACAAAATTCATTCTTTTATTGACCGATTTTGATTTTTTCAATGCAAAATAGAAAACCAGCAGGGCGACGCAAATCAGAACTAAGAATTTGCTGTCAAGAAGAACACTTAAAAATATTAAAAAGTAAAACATGATCAATAGAATGAGCATTTGCAGGCGATTTTTCTTCATAGATGGTTTCCTTTCTTTTTTATTTGATTTATATGATATAGTTTATCATAAACCGGATTTTTATAAAAGAATTATGTTTTTAGTTTTATTTATTGAGAAAATGGGGTATACTTTTTAAATATGAAAAGAACAGTAAAAAGAACAGCATCAAACCAGATGAGAGCTGCCGCAAGACGAAGAAAACTACAGAGGAAAAGACGGATTCAGTTGTTTTTTATCTTAGCAGTAATTTTATTCAGTGTTTACGGACTTTTGAATCGAGGCAAAAAGAATTCGCTCGTTCCTGAAAAATATCGGGATTTGCTGATTGTAAACAGTGAGAAATATCAGATTCCTGTTGAGGTGCTGTATGGAGTAATTAAAACCGAAAGTAATTTTGATGAAAAAGCGGTCTCTTCAGTAGGGGCATGCGGATTAATGCAGTTAATGCCGGAGACGTTTGACTGGCTTCAAACAGTTAAAGGAGAATCGCTGGATGATTTTGAAATCTTTGATCCAAAGATCAATGTGGATTACGGAAGCAGCTATTTGGCAATGCTTTATGAGCGTTTTGGCAATTGGGATACCGTATTTGCAGCCTATAATGCAGGACCCACTATTGTTTCGGTATGGCTTCAATCTTCTGAGGATATGACTTTAAGCGACATTCCTTACAGTGAAACAGACAATTATGTTAAAAAAGTCAATTTAGCTATTCAGGAATATCGCAGGCATTAAAATCAAATACTTAGTTATACATCCTAAAATGGGACAGATCCAAAAAAGGATGTATTTTTATTTATGAAAACCCTTCCACAACACAAGTGATGATGATAAAATAGGATCAGGAGAGTAAGAAATTATGGATTGTAAATCAGAATGTTATCAGAATTTTGTGCAGATCCTAAAGGAAGAACTGGTGCCGGCAATGGGATGTACAGAACCGATCGCCATTGCTTATTGTGCAGCAAAAGCCAGGAAAACTTTAGGAGTGCTGCCTGAAAATGTCACCGTTCAAGTCAGCGGTAATATCGTTAAAAATGTAAAAAGTGTGGTTGTCCCGAATACCAATGGATTAAAAGGCATCAAAGCGGCAGCTGCTATCGGTATCGTTGCAGGCAATCCCGACAAAGTGCTGGAAGTTCTCAGCGACGTGACAGAAAAGCAAAAAGCGGAAACAAAGGAATATCTTGAAAAAGCATCATTTACGATTCTGCCTGCAGAATCCGATGAAGTATTGGATATCGTTATTATATGTAAGGCAAAAGATCAATACGCTAAAGTCAGGATCTGCCGTTCTCATACTCATGTTGTTCTGATTGAGAAGAATGGGGAGATTTTGTTTCAATCGGAAGGAAATGAAGAAAATTCAGTAAATCAAGTCAATCGAAGTGAATTGACTGTGAAAAATATAATCGAATTTGCAGAATGTGTAAACATTGAGGATGTCAAAGCAATACTGGATAACCAGATCCGTTGCAATACAGCCATATCCAATGAGGGATTAATGAATTCTTATGGAGCCAATGTTGGGAAAGTGCTGCTTCATAATTATGGTAATGATATCAAGATCCGTGCTAAAGCAGTGGCAGCAGCAGGAAGCGATGCGAGAATGAGCGGCTGTGAAATGCCGGTTATTATTAATTCGGGGAGTGGAAATCAGGGAATGACGGCTTCACTTCCGGTCATAGAATATGCGAATGAATTGAAAGCAGATCCGGAACTACTTTATCGGGCGCTTCTGGTTTCTAATCTGATTACGATCCATTTAAAAACAGGAATCGGCAAGCTTTCGGCCTATTGCGGAGCAGTCAGCGCCGGAGCTGCAGCCGGAGCAGGAATTGCCTATCTTCTGGGCGGAAGATATGAAGAGATTGCCCATACGATCGTCAATGCCTTGGCCATCACTTCCGGAATTGTCTGTGATGGAGCGAAACCATCCTGTGCCGGGAAGATCGCATCCAGCGTGGAAGCAGGAATCTTAGGGTATTACATGTACAAAGACGGTCAACAGTTCAAGGATGGGGAAGGAATCGTCTGCCGGGGCGTAGAAAATACGATAGATAATGTCGCTCATCTGGGATCAGAAGGAATGAAAGAAACAGATAAGAAAATCATTGAATTAATGCTGAAAGATGCGTAGATTAAAAATGAATCTGTAGTTAAACAGATTCATTTTTAATATGATCTAATAATGCCCGGCATCCTTTTGAGATTTCTTTAAAGGCGGTTTCAAAATCTCCTGAATACCAAGGATCACTGATATCTTTCGGTTGGGCTGTAAAGTCAAGAAGGCGGAAGATCTTGTGATTTGGATCTTCGGGGATGATTCTTTTTAAATTACGAAGGTTGAATTGTTCCATAACGATCAGATAATCAAATTCATCATAATCAAATTGAGTAATCTGTCGGGCATGATGATTCTCACAAGGAATATGATGCAGCTGTAAAACATCCCGGGCGGCAAAATACAAGCCATTTCCAATCTCTTCACGGCTTGTTGCACATGAATCAATCAAGAAATCATTTTTTAGATTTCTTTTAGAAACTAAGTCTTTCATAATATATTCCGCCATCGGTGAACGGCAGATATTTCCATGACAGATGAATAATATTTTTATCAACTTTCTTTTCCCCTTTCTCTTGATCTATAATAAGCTATAAATGATTTCATTTTCTTCTAGAATTGAGTTTGAATAATTAGCCCTTTTTTCTAATTTATTCGATTTAATATGAAATCCTAAAATAATCCAAATAAGCCTTATACTTATCTTGTGCAGTCAAACAAGTATCCATCAGATACTCTCTATCATGATCCCACTCTTTCAGACCCCGATAGTAGAATAATTTCAAACTGTCTTCAATGATGAATGGAACCAGATTATATTTTAAACATTCTTTAAACATGATCAGTTTTCCTATACGCCCATTTCCATCCTGAAAGGGGTGGATCCTTTCGAATTTCACATGGAAATCCAAGATATCTTCGAAAGTCTTTTCTTCTTTCTCATTATACCATGCTAATAATGCTTTCATTTTGCCTGAAACTTCTTCAGGGAGGGTCGTGTTCATACCGCCAACTTCATTTGGCAATTGTTTATAGTTCCCTACTGCAAACCAATCTTTTCTCGAATCACCGGTTCCGGTTTTCAGAATTAAATGTAACTCTTTAATAAACTTTTCTGTCAAAATGGATTTCGCATGATCGATTATCATGTCAATACAGCGGAAGTGATTCACTGTTTCTATCAAATCGTCTACATTGAGAACTTCCTTTTCTATGCCTATTGTATTGGTTTCAAAAATGTATCTGGTTTGATCGTGGGTTAACTGACTTCCTTCCATGTGATTCGAATTATATGTTAATTCTATCTGGGTTTTATGGTATATGCCGCCAAAATATTTGATTGCCTTCTGCTCTTTCAAAACATTCAGCAATGTTGACTGTTCTTTTTTCTTATTAGAGCGTTCCGGTTTTTCAGCAATTTCGGGAATGTTCCAAGTTTTACCGGTAAGGAATGCTCCGTTTATTCGCCCTTGAGCACAATAATTTCTGACACTTCGTTCTGATATATTCCATTTCTTTGCCATATCGCTGACTAAAAGATATCTCATCTGATTTCCTCCGCATATTTGCAAATTCTAAACCCATTTAATTATACAATATTATATCATATTATCGGCAATAATTATGTATAATATTGTTGGTAATAGATATATTATTGCCGATATTGAAGTTGTTAATGCGATCACCGGTAAAAAAATCGAATTTTCAATGAAATGAAATTCGATTATCCTCTTATTCGCTAATGATTTTCTTTGTAAATGATTCATGTTAATCTTTGATTTTGAAATATTTACACGGATTTAAATGATTACTTGCGGTTATTTTTTTTATAATTATGATTCAGATAGATCTGATTCATAACACGATCTAAGGCAATGATGCAGGTGAAAACAGAAATATTGGCGATGCTGTACATGGCATCGATTTCTTTTATACCGCTGTAGCTTAATGTCTGATGATAACCTAAGATCAGGGCAAACACAAAAACAATGGAATATAAGATTCCTTTTTTTACGATATTATCCTGCTGTGGGGCAAAAGAGACTTTTTCTTTCCAAGATGTGACACCCCAGTGCAGGTAAGCCCAAAAAACACTGAATATTCCATAGATCGTATACAGAATATAAATTTCGCCATAAACATTTTTATCTAAAGTCAAAGCAGAGCGAAGTGTTCTGAAGTAAATGAAGGTAAAAAGGATATAGAGCAGAATACTGACTCCCAATTCTTTTTCATGATAAAAGTGTTTGTCTTGCTTAAATAAATAAGTTAAGCCATGACCGATCAATATAAATAATAATCGATATAAACTGAATTCTAAAAGAACGAATACTAAAATTCTGATAATTTCCTGCATAATATAAACCTCGCATTTATTTTACATGGTTCGTGTCAAAAATGGAAGTGTGAAATCATGATTAGTAACGATTGTAATGCACATCATGTTATGATATCATTAAACCAATTTTGAGAAAGAAGGAATGATTGATGATTCGTCGTTGTACAGAAAAGGACCGGGAAGCGGTGTTGAATTTTGCGAGTGAAAGGGCAGGAGAGAATCTTTTTATTATCGGAGATATTGAATCTTTTGGCATAGATAGTGAAAAGGTGAGCACCTGGATCGAAGAAATCGATGGACAGATGGAAGGGATCTATTTGAAATATCGTGATAACTTTGTGATCTACAGCAAAAACCAAAGGTTTGATCCCAAAGAAGTAGCGGATTTGATCAAATTGAATCATACGAAAAATATAAACTGTCTGAAAGAAACAGCGGATCATCTCGGACCGTTTTTGAAGGAAGATTATCATATGTCTGATTGTTTTTACTGTATTTTGAAAAACGGAGATCGATTGGATGCAATATCAAATGAGTGTGAAGATGCCAAAATCGAAGATACAGCGGAATTAGCCATGAAGCTGAGCATGATTCCGGAATTTGCCCACAGCAAAGCAAGTGCTTTGGAATCAGTTCAGAATTATTTTACGGAACCGGATCGGATCAATATCATCATGAGGATCAATGGTGAGATTGCGGGATCAGCTACGACTGCTGTTCAAAGCTCATCTGCAGCCATGATCGGAACGGTATTTACGGTAGAGAAATATCGTAATCGTCATGTCGCTTCCAAGATCGTATCAACGATCTGCCATCGTGTGATTGAGAAAAATAAAGAATGTGTTTTATTCTATGATAATCCGAAAGCCGGATCCATCTACCATCGGCTTGGTTTCAAAACGATTGATAAATGGTGTTTATTCAGGATAAAACAAGGTTAAATAATCATGGTAGGTATTTGATGATGGAAGAATCATCTTTCGGCATAGTATAAACCGAAAGGAGAAAAAATTATGCTTAATGTTTTAGATGTTAGCCGTTATCAAACCGAAATTGATTATCAGCAGGTTAAAGATTCCGGAATTGAGGGCGTCATTATTCGTATTGGATTTACCGGATATGGAATTGCTAAGCGGATGAATGAAGACCCTTTATTTCAACAGCACTATCAGGGATTCAGAGCTGTCGGAATGCCGGTAGGAGGTTATTACTATTCCTGTGCAACGACACCTGAAGAGGCGAGAAGAGAAGCTGAATTTACTTTGAGTCTGATTCGGGACAAAGTATTTGAATATCCGATTTATTTTGATACCGAAGACGATCACGATATCAACGATCCTACGAATGCTCCTGAATCGCAGGCATCGATCGGACCTGCCCGTCTGACTGTTGTGGCAAGAACATTCTTGGAAACATTAGAAGATCAGAATTGGTATGTCGGAATCTATGCTTCAACTTACTGGCTGAATAATCGATTGTATATGAATGAGCTCAGAGAATTTGATGTATGGGTCGCTCAATATGCAGATAAACTGACTTATGAGGGGCCGTATGGCATGTGGCAGTATACGGATAAAGGATCCGTGAATGGGATTGCCGGATTTGTCGATCTGAGCTATGCATGCAAGAATTATCCGGTTATTATTACCAATGCCGGTTTAAACAATACTTGTCAAAGAGATGTGATGCAGAATGAGCCGATTCATCGTGCCGCCAGCCAGCTTTATCGTGGCATGCCGATTCAGTGCAGAAATACAGCACTTTATGCATCTTCTACTGCTTCCAATTACAGCCGATTGATCAATGGAACCTACTATTTATGGGGAGTTGAAGTGATCAATGGAAAGGTTCGTATCACGAATACAGTAGCACGAGTCGGTGTAAGCAATCAGGTCAGCGGCTGGATCAGTGTTGCTGATGCATTTTAACTAAAAAAGAAAAGGCAAAGTTTATTCTTTGCCTTTTACATAATATTTTATTTGAGAAATTTTTCCATGTAGAATTTCCATGAACGGTTCATTTCTTCACAGAAATCACTCATGTATTTGAAATTGAAAAAACGCTGAACCTGAGCTTTATAATCAACCAGCGGTACACCCATTCTTTCAATCCTTTCACAGTAAGCTTCTTTTGCCTCATTCAGGCTCAAATCATGATAACTGTTTTCAAAAACGATATACTTTTCATCAAATCGTGCCGGCTTTTCTCTTTGAAGCTGAGCCTCATCCGGATAGCCCAGAACCAGCATACATGCCGGAATTACTTTATCAGGCAGATTGAGCAATTCTTTTACTTTTTCGCCATTTTCAATGATATCGCCGATATAGCAGCTTCCAAGTCCTAAACTATGAGCAGCAACCACCATGTTCTGTGCCGCAATGCAGGCATCTGCCTGAGCCAGCCATGCATCCGCCGGACCGCAAGGTCTAGGTTCACAATCGGCACTGAGATAGATCTTATTCCATCTTTGATGATCTGCTACAAAAACATAGACAAGGGGAGCTTCTTTGATAAAAGGCTGATTATCGCACGCAATCGAAAGCTGTTCTTTTACGGATGGATCTGTGATGTCAAGGATGCTGTAAAGGATCATATTTCCTGCTGTCGGAGCTTGTAAAGCGGCTTCAATGAGCAGTTTTTTTGTTTCCTTGCTGACGGGCTGATCCGTATACTTTCTGACGCTTTTTCTTTCTCTTAATTCTTGAATCGTAGACATAAATATCTTCCTTTCTGTCTTGAATGATTCCATTTTATCAAACTGATAATTCTGAGTCAATGAGAGTCAATATAAAAGCGGATTATAAATATTGTGAATTTCCAGCAGTAATTGGACTATTATACATATTCCGAATATGATTTTTATATGTCTCTTTAAAAAGGAATCAAGGAGTGTTTGTTTATTCACAGATAGAAAAAACAATTCGATTCCGATAAGACCGGCAATAAATAAGCCAAGCGGATTATATTGAAAACTCAATGCAAGATTTCCTTGAAAAAGATAAAGAAGGGAACGAGTCATGCCGCAGCCCGGGCAAGGAAGATGAAATAAAATAAAAAAGGGACAGCATCGGATATTTAAAAGATAAAATAACAGAGCCAGTCCCATCATCAGAATCAATCTCATCAGAGAATCATTGAGATTTCGGCAAGGTTTTTCTGCTTTGTCTTTCTGATTATAGTAAACCAATCGATGATTGCCAAAATACCGCAGCATCCGGCCGTTAATAATTTCAAAATTCCCATTCCGGTTTCGCCGAGCATAAAGCGATCGATTCCCAAACCGCCGAGAAATAAAGAGACTAATAGCAGCGTTGTCGGATCTTTTAATTCGCATGCCTGCAGGGCTAAAAAAGCATCTTCATCTGCCTTTTCCAATTTGCCGCGAATGATCGGTATTGCCGATGCTTCAAAATATTTCGCATTCGTTGTTAGATATAAATCAATTTTTTGTTTTTCCATAAAATCATTTCCTTTCTTTTACAAGAAATAGTTTAACAAAATTATTTGTAAGATAGTTTTCGTTACTAATGAAAAAAATCGTTTTCTATTACAAGAAGAGATGGAAATGAGAAATTTGCTGTTCTTTGCAAGAAAAGTTAAATTTGATATAATAGCGGCATGGAAAAGATTATGATTTTCTTTTGGATGAGGAAGTCTGATATGATATAGATTTATAGAAAAAGGTCGGAGGAATGAATGATGGATAAGAAAAAGATCAGTTTGCAGATTTTTGCGGGAGGATATTTGGAAGAGGCTCCTTCATTTGAACGGGTACGGGCAGTTTTGGAGCCTCTGCTTCAACAGATAACTGTAGAAAGGCTCATTGTCGGCTGGTCGATAAAATCAGATCTTTACTTGAAAATCATCGACTTCGTCAAGCCTTATGGATGTGAAGTTTTTTTGTGGCTGCCGGTACTTTCGGAAACGGGACTTTTAAAACCGGTCAAGCGTCTGATTGATGATGAAGGAAAAGAAGTGACGTCGTTTCAATTAAAAGATGGAGAAAATTTTGAATTTTACTGCCCAAATCAATTGGAAAATTTTGAAGGATTTTTAGAAATCTATGACGAATATTTTTCCAAGATACCATTTGACGGCGTCTTTTTGGATAAAATCCGCTATGGATCTTTTTCCAATGGAAAAAGCGGGGTCTTCAATTGTTTTTGTCCACAATGCCGTCTGGATTATGAGAAAGAAGGAATCTCTGCAGAAGAACTTGTGAGGGAGATGAAAAAGATCCGACTGGGGAAGGAAAGTTATCAGCACTCTCCTTTAGGGATCAAGAAATATGAACATGGGAAATATTTGTTTGAAAATCCGATATGGGAGAAGTTTTTCTCGTATAAGCAAAAAAAGATCAGTCAATATTTGAAAAACATAATAGAAGAAATGAGGAGCCGAGGATTGAAAGTCGGATTGGATACCTTTTCTCCTTTTACCGCTTATTTTTCGGGACAAGATGTTGCAGAGCTGGCAAAAATGGCGGATTTTGTAAAGCCGATGATGTATCGCATAACCAAAGCTCCGGCAGGTCTTCTATGGGAAAGCGAACAGCTTTTACAAGAAACCTTGATAGGGTCGGAAAATGAAAAGTTTTATGAACTCTTGGAAATAAATTATGAATCGGACACTCCGTTTGATCGGGAATTTGTGAAGAAGGAATTGATTATGCTGGCTGATGAAGGAGCCTGTCTGTATCCGGGCATCGAGGTCAACAGAATCGCGGATATTGCGGAAACCACACCGGATTATATTCAGGAAAATGTTGAAATGCTTTCTGAACTTCCGGTTAAAGGAATGGTTTTAGCCTGGGATATCTTATCAGCACCGATCGAAAATTTGGAAAAGATCATATCTTTGTTCAGAAAATAGAGAACCCGGATTTGCCTGATCTGCTTTTGGTGAATAGAAAGGCTCTCTTCTTTTCAAGAGAAGTCAAATTTGATATAATATCGTCATAGAAAAGAAGGCGAAAGACTTGAAAAACAAACATGAAAAAAATGAAATATTCAAAAAAATGGCGGAATATCGTTCTCGTGGTTTTTTAGTTCCAAATAAGCTGTTAATCAAAACGCCTCAGCAGATCGAGGCAATAAAAAAGAGTGCAGCGATCAATGTTGCAGCTTTGGACTATGTGGCTGAGCATCTTCATGCCGGAATGAGTACCAATGAAATTGATATGCTGGTTTATAAAAAGACTACAGATTTAGGAGGAATTCCTGCTCCATTGGGATATGAGGGATTTCCGAAAAGCTGCTGTACCTCGATTAATAGTGCAGTGTGTCATGGAATCCCATCGGATCAGATCATTTTAAAAGAAGGCGATATCATCAATGTTGATGTTTCTACGATCTACAACGGATTTTATTCCGATTCATCCAGAATGTTCTGCATCGGAGAGGTAAGCGAAGAAAGAAAAAAGCTTGTTGAAGTAACAAGACAGTGTGTTTCATTGGGCTTGAAAGAAGTCAAGCCGTGGACTCCGATCGGAAATATCGGGGCAGCAGTAAATGAGTATGCCAAAGCTAATGGATATAGTGTCGTCAAAGAAGTCGGCGGTCATGGCTGCGGCGTGGAATTTCATGAGGATCCGTGGGTCGGGTTTACGACAAGCAGAAATACCGGCATGTTGATGGTGCCGGGCATGATCTTCACGATCGAACCCATGATCAATGCCGGGAAAGCTGAAATCTATATCGATTCTTCCAATAACTGGACCATCTATACTATGGATGGAAAAGACAGTGCTCAATGGGAAATACAGGTTTTAGTAACAGAAGAAGGTGCAGAAATCATCGCATATTGATTTAAGGATGGATTGAACTATGAATAAATTAGAAGAAGCAAGAAAGAAAATCAATGAAGTAGATAAGCAGATTGCTGAATTATTTGAACAGCGGATGGATGCAGTGAAAGGCGTGATCGAATATAAGCTGGAAAACAAGATGCCCATCTTTGATTCGTCCAGAGAAAAAGAAGTGCTTGATCGCAATTGCAATCTGATCAAAAATCAGGAGTATGTCCCTTATTATCGCAAATTGCTGCAAGATTTTATGGATGTCTCCAAAGAATATCAGAATACTTTCATTATCCATGATAAAGTAGGTTATCAGGGAGTAGAAGGTGCTTTCAGTCATATCGCTTTGCGGCAACTATTTGACCATGCGGAAGAAGTCAAGTATGATTCTTTTGAAGAAGTTTTCAAAGCTGTTGAAAATAAAGAGATCCACTATGGTGTCGTTCCGTTTGAAAATTCCTATGCCGGAGAAGTCGGCGAAGTTCTGGATCTGATCTATAAGCATGAGAAATGCATGATTCAGGGAATTTATGATCTGAAGGTTTCTCAGAATCTGATCGTTAAGAAAGGAACAAAGCTGGAAGAAATCAAGAAGGTGTATTCCAAAGATCAGTCTTTCTGGCAATGTGCAGAGTTTTTAAATGGCAGAGGATTTGAACTGATTCCTTATGCCAATACAGCTTTGGCAGCCCGATATGTTTCATTGAGCGAGGAAAAGGGACTGGCGGCAATTGCATCCAAGGAAGTCGCAGAACTTTATGATTTAGATGTTCTTTGTCCGGATATCAATACTTCTAAGGATAATACGACACGATTTATCATCATCGGACTGGATGAACCGAAAGAAGGAAATCGCTTCAGCCTGTTATTTACAGTCAAGCATGATGCCGGAAGTCTTGCCAAGATCATCAACATAATCGGAAGCTATGGATTCAACATGGAAAGCATCAAGTCAAAGCCGATGCGTTCACTTCCTTGGCAGTACTATTTCTATGTTGAAATCATCGGTAATATCCAAGATGAAAAGACAAAGGAATGTTTGAATGAACTTCAAAAGTATTGCATCAGTCTTCGTACGATTGGTTGTTATAAGAAGTTAGGAGAATAATCTATGAATCAGGAAACGTTTAAAAGAGGATTCACTCACAGCACGATCTTTCATGCGGATGATGTATTTTCTACGGCTTTATGCAAATTGCTGTTCGGTGAAGAATTTCAGGTAAGCCGAGGAATGAAAGTTCCCGAAGATTTTGATGGCATCGTCTATGATTTGGGAAGAGGAAGATTTGATCATCATCAGAGCGATCGCGCTGTTCGTCCCAATGGAATTCCATATGCTTCTTTCGGTTTATTATGGAGAGAATTCGGCTCACGTCTGGTAGCAGAAGAAGATGTGGAAAAATTTGATAAACGGTTTATTGAACCCCTTGATAAAGTTGATAATTTGGGCGGTCATGATGAAATCTGTGAGATGATCGCAACCATGAATCCTTATTTTGATGAAGAAAAAGAGGAAAATGAAGCTTTTTTTGAAGCAGTTGAAATTGCAAAAGTGATTTTGAAAAGGGCAATCGGATCAATGAATGCCAATCGCAGAGCACAGAAGATCATGGCAGAAAAAGTTGAAAAAATGGAAGATAAGATCGTTGTGTTGGATCGATATGTACCTTGGATGGAGACCGTGGTTCCAGGTGAAGCAGAATTCATTGTTTTCCCATCTATGCGCGGTGGATATTGTGCTCAGACCGTACCCAAGAGTTTGAAAAATGTTTCGGATACAAAAATCCCTTTCCCGGCTGAGTGGGCCGGACAGGAATATGAACTTCTCCCGCAGCTGAGCGGAGTCGAAACGATGTGCTTTGCACACAATGGCCGGTTTTTGATCACCTGTCAAACAGTTGAAGACTGCATTAAAGCCTGCAAGATCGCAAGAGAAATCTATCAAAAAGAAAATCAAGTAAAGAAAGAGAAGGATTAAGATGAAAAAGATCGTTTTGGCCGGAGGTTGTTTCTGGGGGCTTCAGAAATATCTGGATCAGTTTGAAGGCATCGAGAAAACAACGGTCGGATATGCCAATGGATTTACGGAAAATCCGGTTTATCCGGATGTGAAAAGTCAGAAAACCGGACATGCAGAAGTTGTTGAAGTCTTTTATCATGAAGCGGTCATTTCTTTGGAAGAAATTTTGGATTTATATTTTAAAGTGATCGATCCGACATCTTTGAATCGTCAGGGGGAAGATGAAGGAACTTCTTATCGAACCGGAATCTATTATGAAGATTTAAAAGATCTGTCGATCATTCAGAAAGTCTATGATGAAGTTGCCTCGATGCTTGAAAAACCGTGCGTCGTTGAAGTGGAAGAACTGAAATGCTTCTACCCAGCAGAAGAATATCATCAAAAATATCTAGAGAAGAATCCGGATGGCTATTGTCATATCGGAGGTTGCTTTTTCAAGTAAAAAACAGTTACAGATCGAAAAGTCTGTAACTGTTTCTTTAATAGGAGGATCGATGAATTTCTTCAAAGATGGATTCAAGGGTATCTTTTAAAGCTGTTTCCATGCAGCATGCCGCTGCCATTAAATCTTTTATTGAATTGTTTGCCTCCAAAAGCTGATTGTAGCTCAGATCCATGGCGACAAATTTTTGCAGTTTCTCACCCTCCGCGTTGATTATATGTGATAATGCGGCTTCTTCCAGTGCAATCGAAACGATTAGATCGTTGATTGCCTGTGCTCTTGTTGTTCCGCTTGCTTGAATTTGTGGCATTCCCATCGTGTCATTAGCCCCTTTCTGTACTAATAAGGTATGAGAGAAGAAGGATTTGGGATAGGCTTTTATCCCTTGTCAATGCATTTCATATAGAAATCAACTCCGCTTTGAAGAACTTCTTCATTGAAATCAAATGTACAGCTGTGCAGATCCTGTTCGATGCCAAGACCTAAAAAAAGATAAGTCCCTTTGATTTTTTGAGTATAATAAGAAAAATCATCACACATCCAGCTGGCTTGATCTAAAAGAGTGATTTCAGGATCCTGCCAGGGAAGGGCATGATTGATCAAAGCGGGATATCCTTTGGATGTCGTTAAGGAAAAGGTGCATCCGTACCGATCGCAATGTTTTTGAAAGATCTCACAGAGTTTGATCAGTACTTCATTTTGTTTTACCTCTTCATAAGTACGCAGGCTTCCTTGCAAAAGTGCTTTTTGTGCGACTGCATTTCGAACTGTTCCGGCCAAGAGATGACCGAAATGGCAGAGAAAATCCTGTTGAGGAAGACTCAACCATTCATTTAATGCGCTGCAGGCGCAAGCCAGGGCATCTTTTCCTTTCTCTTTATGGGCGATATGAGAACTTTTTCCGTTAATTTCAATATTCAGCTCTAATCCGGCTGCCATCATGGGACCAGACTTGTAAGCCAGTGCCTTAAACGGAATTTCAGGATTGAGATGCAATGCATAGATCTGTTTGATGTTGTAGGATTCTAAAAGGCCCTGTTCCATGATTCTTTGTGCACCCGATTCTGTTTCTTCAGCAGGTTGAAAAAGCAGACAGATATTATGCGGGCAGGAATTTAATTTTGAGAGATTCATGGCGATTTGAAGAAGCATGGCCATATGAGCATCATGTCCGCATGCATGCATGACTCCTTTTTGTTTAGATTCATAATTCACCCTTGTTTTCTCTTCAAGGGGCAAAGCATCCATTTCACACCTCAAGGCAATGGAATCTTGTTTGTGAAAATCAAAAAAAGCCAAGAGTCCCGTATCCAGAAGTTCAATCATCTTGCAAGGACAGGATCTTAATTTAGTTAAAAGATATTCTTTGGTTTTAAATTCCTGATTGGAAAGTTCGGCAAGCTGATGAAGCTCTCTTCTAAATTGAATTAGATCATGATTCATATTATTCCTCCATGATTAAGCGTATGTTTGATCGATTTGAAATAGACATTAAAATGTAAATGCTCTGAAATCATGTTTTTTACTTGTAATTTCTTTGTTTTTCATGTATTCTATATTCAAGGAGTGATTTTTGTGTCACAAATTAATCGGTCATTTTATTATTATTGCGAATAGCTCAATATAACCAAGAATCCCTTGGGTTTTTCAGTTATATTGAGAGATAGGAACATCAAGTCAAATTGATGTTTTATTTTTTTACAGGGAGGAAAAGAAAATGATTATTACAGTAAAAAAAGGTTCCGAAAAAAGTGAGATTGAGCGCTTAAAGAAACAATTGAGTGAAAAGGGAGTTGAAATCAATTACTCAGAAGGAGAAAGCTATATCGTAATGGGGCTTGTCGGAGATACGACAGAGTTGGATGTGAACTGGATCAAGAGTTTCACCTGTGTTCAGAATGTGAATCGTGTGCAAGCTCCATATAAAAAAGCGAATCGCTTGTTCCATCCGGAAGATTCGATTATTGAAGTAG
>CAZUVT010000027.1:0-17204 GCA_964623925.1 uncultured Erysipelotrichaceae bacterium | reverse complement strand
TTAGGCATTAAAAGACTGCTTGCAAATCTATTACATAATTTTTCTTCATCCAAATCTTTATTATTTATATCTAACACTAAATGTCCTAGTTCATGCGCAATAGTAAATCTTTGTCTATCTCCCTTTTCTATTTCCTTTAATAAAACAATAACAGGTATATTATTTACATATTCACTTAGTCCATCAAAATCATCAAAACGATTATCAGGATTTTCTATTTGAATTATAAGAACTCCTAAATTTTCTAAAGTATTAATTAGATCAGACATAGGAAGTAACATTGAATAGTTTATATCATTTCTAAATTTTATACTAGCTTCCTCTGCACTCTTTAGACTATTACAACTATATTTCTTAATTTTAATATTGTTTTCATTAAAACTATTTATCTCAATTACTTCTAAATATTTTGCTACTTCATTTTGAATTATTTCTTTTAATAGTTCTAAATTCTGCCCTTTTAATCTTTTTCTCTTTCTAAATGAAATGAATTTCATTTGAGGTATATTATAAGATTTCAAAAATTCGATTACCTTAACATTGTAAGCATTTGCAAACTCTATTAGTTTTTGTGAATTAGGCGTTATTTCTCCCTTTTCATATTTTGCTACAGCTGGAGCCGACATATTTAATAATACCCCTGCATCATTTAACGATAGATTTCTTAGTAGTCGCACTCTCTTTAAATTTTTCCCTACTTCACTCATAATCAACCCCTCTTTCTCGGTTTATATTTTATCATAAAAAAGACGAAATATAAACCGGCATATCTGATTATTTCTATTATTTTAAAAACTCTCTGTAAAGAGAGTCTTTTAATTCAAGTTAAAATGATTTTCAAAAGATTCAATTGAATATGATCCTTATTTATTCAGCCATTTCTTGATTTCATCCATCAGGATCTCGCCAGCTCCTGCCGCAAATGGGCTGCTGAAAGATTCATATACCTGGTTGCGGAATGATTCTTCATCCGGCAGATAGAGGAAATATCCATTTGTATAACCGATAAATTCAGCATTCAGTTCTGCCTTTACCGAATCGGAAAGAGTGCTGAACAATTCGCATGGAACTGTAATCAGATTCATTTCTGGGAGTTTGATCCAAGAAACCGGCAGCATCAGTCTCGGTAAAACGACAGCACTTTTAGCAACCATCATGTTGTTCTGCGCTCCTTCATAAACCGATTCTAATACACGCAAAGCTTTTTCATCCAAATTCTGCTTTTTTGCTTCTTCAAACTTTTCTTTTGATTCTACCAATTTTCTGGTTGCTTCTTCGATCGTATCCACTTTTCTGGCCGGAAGTTCAATATGAGTTTGTTTTAGTGATAGATCAAATCCATCTTTAAATGCAATCTCTTCTTTTAACAGATCACGCATCTGACTTTCAATGAGTTTGCCGAATCGAGCCACTTCTTCAAATCCATTTCCCTTGCGAGTAAAACGCGTGCTCATATTCCCACAGCTGCCATTGACATAGGCAACCATCTCATATTCAGGGAATAATGGTTCAATTGCACCCGGGAAATCTGCACTCAGGTAAAGATTATCCTGATTCATAACGGTCGGATGACAAGACATTCTGGCAAGAATCGCTTTTTTGCCATCTTCTCTTTTCAACTCCAACAACAACATGCCATCATCATAAGGCAAAGCTGCATCATGACGATCACTTCCCAATCCTTCAATTTTTCCTCTTAAGATACGATAGGTGAAATTCTGCAGATCATTTCTCATCTTTTTTACGGATGCCGCAATCTTATCCGCAATCATCTCACAATAGCTTGTATTCAATTCTCCGAAAACGAGATCCAATCCATTTAAAGAACCGCTTGTTGTGTCCAATGTTCCGATTGGCCCGCTGTGAGTATGCGTTGCCATTAAAACGATCTGTTCTTTCTTCAATCCGCATCTTTCACTGACTAAAGAAACCAGATAATCATCAACAGCGACCAGATCCATCTGCACCAACAAGCTTTCTTGTTCACCATTAAACAGGAACAATCTTGCGAACACGGAATCATGTTTTTCTTTTGCCCAGCGTACCTTTCCGAAGCCGGATAAGCGAACCGGCAAAAGCGGGGTGATGTCAATTCGATCTAAACCACATTTCATATTTTTTCCTCCATGAAACTTTTTATTTATTATAAGACATTCAATGTGAATAATCTAGTCTCAACAAAAACATACAGATTTAATTCTTTGGATGCTTTTCCAGTTTTACAATTCTTGTATACCGATTTAAGGAAAACTCACCATCATGAGAATCAAAAACATGCAAAGAAGACATATGCTTGACACTCATAATGCGATTCACGCCGCTCCTGATTAAAAGATCGCTTAACATGCTAACATCTTTCTCTTCACAAATCAATCCTGCTGTCTGTAAATATCCTTTCTTTTCTCTTAATGTTTCAAGCAACTCCTCTTTAGGAAGACATTTGACAACGATCTGATTGGGAATACCGCATCCTTCCAATCGTCTGTTCTGTCCTAATAAAATACTACAATGATTACCCCAGAAAATCTCCCCATCCGGATCCTTTTCCCAAATCACTTTCCGTAAGTGATCGGTCGTTTTCCGCAAGGTCATTTCACCTTGTTCTTGAATAGTTAATCCTGATCTTTCAAATTTCTGATCTAAGATCGGCAAAAGCATTTCAACAAAGTTTTTTGCTTCCTCTTGCGAATCCGTATCCAGATAAATTACCTGTGCACTGCTGCATAACTGTTGGCGAGTCAAGACCAAATGTTCTGCCAGATCAATCCAGTCTTCTTTTCTTTCTTCTAAATTTCTGGCGCTGATATAAACAAAACTGATACGATGCCCCCATTCAATCAGTTTGATTCCAATCGGTGCCTGTTTTCGGATCGCTGAAATAGCCTGATCTCCTCCCCAAACGACTAATCCATCCGCAACCGAGGCCATTTTATAGATTGCCTGTGCATCGGAAGAAGGAGTATCAAAAACATAAATATAGTCTTTTAATAACGGCTCAATTTCAATCAAATGATGCAAGATCGAAATCGATAAGGAATGATCTATCGACGGCAGTTTTAAGATATTGATATTCCCACTCAACAATCCTTCCAAAACGCTGTAAGCCGGAAGACCATCCATATTCCCTGCCGCTATATGAAATAAAGTTCCAAGCGGAACCCGCTTCATTTCATATGATTCTTCCATTTGCGTCAACTCGTTTAATTCCAGCTTTACTCGCTTGCGTAGATTCTCCTTATCCAAAAGCGGATATAATTGACTCAGCATTCCCTTTTCTTTTTCATCGAGTTCTTCTGTAAGAAAATTCAATTTCCCGCTCATCAATTCATCTTTTAATTTCTCAGCCGCATTTAAAACAACTTCAACGGAAAGAAATCCGTTCATCCTTGTTCTATTGATCTTCTTTTCTAATTCATCTAAAAGCGATTCCTGCATATAGGAATCCCAACATTTCCCATCAAATAGAATCATTGTCGTTCCTCCAAGATTTCTTTTGCACCGGCAGCACAGGTCTTGATATCCTGAACACCCACTCTTCCCAATATTTCAAGATAAGGAGCTGAATTTAAACATCCGCACTCTTTTCCATCATGAAGAATTCCTAAATCGTCCGTCATGATACTGGTCAAAGGTGTCGCTTTATTCATCGGACTTAAAAGATTGATCAATCCCACCTGTCCCATCGGCAAAGGTTCTAATGTTTTCGGATCGCGGATGATGATGTGACTGCCAAGTGGAATATGAAAATGCTGATTCGGACAGTCGCAATAGATAATCGGATGTTCGACTGCTCCGAAAAATTCAACGATCTGATCTTCTTTGATTCCCAAAAGTCTTTCCGCCAATTCATATAAAACATGCTTTTCCACTTCTTCATGGGCAAATTGTTTCCATCCGCCGCCTAACAGGATCTTGCTTCCTTTTGGCAGTTTTACTTTCAAACCCATCTCTTCCATTTTTCTCAGCATAAAGAATGCATAGGATGGAAACCCAACGATCCGGGTCGGAAAATGAGAGCGAGCAGCCCGAATCAAAGCTTCCACGATCGTATCCAGATCTGCTTCATATTGTCCATTTTTCATTGTAAGCGCAAAGGTCTTTTTAATAGAAGGAGTCATCAGAGATGAGGCATAAGCCGTTTTTGAAATCACAGCCCGATTGGTCTTATTCGGCTTATAACCAAGCATGATATAATGACAGGGAATCAAAGAAATCAGCTTTCTCGATAATACCTGTTTGAAAACAGCTAAGAAGCTGACTATCAATCCACTTAAATCAAAACGAATACAGCTGGCATTTCCACTTGTTCCGGAAGAAGTTGCTTCGATGATCAGTTTCTTTTTCGGCATAGAAAAAAATTGAACATGCTTATACAGCAAAGTCGGAAGCGGCGGGATCTTGGATAGATCTTCCATAGTTTGGATCTCATCGATCTGACAAGAACTGTCTGACAGAATCCTATGATATGCATCGCAATGCTCTGCATGAAATTGCATATTCTCTTTTATCGCTTCAATAAAAAGCCTATTCGCTTTCTCTGTTTTCTTCTTTGAACAACAAATAAGCCGAAATCTTTTATCCATATTGCTCTCCTTTTTTTCATTATATCATCATAACAAGAGCATTCTCAAGATGCACTCTTTTTGTTCTTAGCGTCATCAGTTGAATTTTACCAAAAAATATTCAAATATTGCGTTATTGTTAGAATGTTTCTTTTTGACTATAATAACCTCAGAAGATCTTCAAAAAGGAGGAATACGATGAATAATCAAGCAGTAGGAAATCAAATTGCCGAATTTAGAAAAAACAAAGGATTGACCCAAAATGATCTGGGTGAGCGCTTAGGCGTGACATTCCAAGCTGTCAGCAAATGGGAAAGGGGCGAATGTCTTCCTGATACGGCCCTTCTTCCGGATCTTGCCATGATCTTGGAAACAACGATCGATTCTTTATTGTGTCATGACAAACTGTCTTCCTATAATAAGAAGATTACCGTTGCCAATATCATCAGCGGCCTTAAATGCCTGGAATCAATGGGCGATCTGCTCGGCCGAAACAATCTGATCTATCGTCATGCCATAGAGGGGATCAACCACTCCATGAATACCGATATTGAAGCTGCCTTTGACAGCGATTATGTATTTGAAGCCTTTGTGACGGAGGCAATCCTAGCCAATTTAGATGAAGGCGCCTATATCGACCTGAGTGATGTGAAGAAAAACTTCAAACACGATCATTTCAGAAATATTATTCTTGAAACTTGTAAAAAACGGAATATTAAATAACAAGAATCAGTAACAAAAAGAGATTGTCATCATTACAATCTCTTTTAATTTGATGTATTATAAAACTTCGATTCATATCTAGTTACCATTAAATATAATTAATCTGCTACTGCTCTGATAAAAACTGATTGATCTCTTCCTCGCTTGGCATGATCCGCAATGCGCCTTTTCTTGTCGTGACGATTGAAGCCGCAGCATTTGCCCTAGTCAAAGTTTCTAACATCACTTCTTTTGGCATATCCAGTCCATATGTTAAAATACGATCCAGCACACAGGCACAGAATGTATCTCCTGCCCCGGTTGTTTCGATGGTTGCCTCCTGCAAGAAAGCTGATCTTTCCACTCGCAATCCCTTCGTATAGATCCTGCTTCCATCCGGTCCCAAAGATAAGGCAATTAATTTTAGATTCGGATAATCTTGTTGCAGTTTAGCGATTCCCTTATCATAGTCTATTTCATTCGTAAACCATTGGATCTCATTATCGCTGATCTTCAGGAAATCACATTGTTGCAGTCCCCAATCAATTTGATCATGAGCTTCTTCTAATGTATTCCATAGAGGTTCCCGTAAGTTTGGATCAAATGAAATCAGCAGTTTTTCTCTTTTAGCAATTTCAATTGCCTTTTTTGTTGCAGTGCGGCACGGCTCATCACTCAAAGATAAAGATCCAAAATGGAAGATCTTCCCCTTTTTTATCAACGAAGGATCAATTTCACTCTCATGCAACATGATATCAGCACCCGGTTTCCGATAAAACGCAAAATCGCGATCGCCATCTTCTTTTTTCAATACAATGGCTAAAGTCGTGTGTACATCCGGATCCATTTTAAGATGGGATGCCTCAATTCCCTGTTCCAGCACTGCCTTCTTTAAGACTTCCCCAAAACTATCCTGTCCGACTTTTCCGATGAACGCCGTCTTTCTTCCCAGCTTTGACAACATGCTTAAAACATTGCAGGGAGCTCCGCCAGGATTAACTTCCATCAATAGATTCCCTTGTTCAGAAAGTCCATTTTCTGTAAAATCAACTAATAATTCACCTAAGGCAATGACATCAAATTCTTTCTTTTCCATTATGCCCATCCTTTCCTTTGACTTAACTTCTTTTCTTTATCATACACAAAAAATACCCCTATTGAAAGAAAAATCCGTTTAAACTATTCAAAATAAAAGATCGACAGGTTTTCCCATCGATCCTTTCTGTTTTATATAATCCTTATTTTTTATGAATTCCAATTAAATCTGAAAATCATTTTTACGTTTTCGCGAAAGCAATACCGTGAGCATACCAAGCATGGAACCTATCATCAGTCTCCAATATCCGAGATCTCTGCCATCACCGGTATTTGGTTCATTAGCAGGCGGATAATCCGTTGTAGGCGGCGGTATGATGTTTTTATCATTGGTAAATTCCGCTTTTGCCGTATCGCCATTTGGAATCGATCCCGTATCTCCCACAGCACTGGTGGTATATCCATCCTGATTTGCCTCTTTCTCCACAACGGTATAGAGGATATCAGATGGCAGACCGCTGGATTGAATGCTTTCATTGTGCTTCAGATTGAAGGTAGCCACACCTTTGACGAAGAACATATCGCCATATTCGCCATTGATGCTCTTATCACTCAGCGTAACTGTGAAAGTCCAATTTCTGTCTGTCTCACCCTCGTTACCGGTTACAGTCTTGCTGACCATCAGATTACCTTTTGTTCCAACTGGATTCTCAACCTTGTTGGTCTGTATTGCTTTATTACCTACTGTGACAGTCGCCACATTTTCTACCTCTTTCGGTGTAGAAGCTTTGCTGTTGACACGAACCGTTAATGTCACGATTCCTCGATCTTTCGCATTCTTCTCGCCAAGATTCCAAGTCACGGTGTGACTGACTTTATTGTAACTTCCGCCATCGCTTGCACTTATGAAATCGACACCCGGATCTAATTTATCCATGATCAAGATTTTGGCTTTCGCTGGTTTGCCGTTTTTATCGGATGCGTTATTCATCCAGGTGATCTGATATGTGATCGTATCTCCGACATTGACTTCCGGTCCGACATAGCCATTCTCATCAGCGACAAGATCTCGGCTGACATCGGTGTTGTTCACACTTGTTTCTTTCTTTTCCGGCTTCAGCGGATTCTCGATGATCCGCGTCTTGACTTCCGGATTGTCAGCGACTTTTACCGCTGCCTGATTGCGCACTCTGTCATCATTTAACTCATCAGATGGATCGGCAGACGGATCATCATAGCTCCAGAATTTCTCCGCCGCTTCGTTTACACAAACCTTCAGATTCACAAATCCCTCCGAATTAGCCAAACGATTCTCTAATACCCATACAACTGTATGAGCTTCTTTAAAGTAATACATAGAAATATTCTGATCGGTCAGAGTCTTAGCAAAGGTTGGTGCTTCATCACCCAATTTAAATGAGTCTGAGTCGGCATCCTCGCCTGTTTCCTCATCTGGATCAGGCATTTCCAAAACGCATTTGCTATCCAGCAATTCATCCTTTATCCCTGCCACACCGGCAGATACAAAATCTACACCCGGATCCAGCTTATCGGTAATGACAACCTTGGATTCTGTTTCTTCATAATTATGCCATGTGATTTGATAATCGATCTCATCGCCTGTCATCACCTGCATTCCTTCTCCCGGATTCACTTCAGTCTTTTCCTCATGCGGGGTCGGATTTTCCATGATTTCTGTGTTCACAAAAGGATCATTGCCCACTTTTACTTTGGCCTGATTATCGATGACTCCGACTTCTGTAGCCCTTGTATTGACTTTCACGCGCAATTGTACATCACCCTCAGAACCAGCCTCCTGATCTGTCAGTTTCCAATTGACTGTATGAGTTTTGGAATCATATGTACCGTTATTGTCGGCACTTACAAAATCAACACCCTTATCCAATGGGTCACTGATGATGACATCCGCTTTTTCCTGATGGCCATTCTTCCAGTGGATCGTATACGTGATTTCATCTTCTACAAATACCAGCGGACCGGTATATGTGTTATCTGTTTCACTCTTCAAGGTAAGAGCCGGATCATCTTCTTCTGTTCCCGTCACATGAGATATTGCGGTCTCCTTCTTTTCAGGGATAGGATTTTCAATGATCTGAGTCTTCACAAAGGCATCATTGCCAACCTTAACACGAGCCTGATTCAATACTTCATAATCTTTTTCATCAGAAGACTCAAATCCGTCCGCATCTTTGTTGTATTTATAGTCGATCTTAGCCTTTTCATTGACCTTAACTGTCAATGTCACTGTTCCCTTTGCACCTTCCGGCTGTTTTTCCAACTGCCATACCACCGTGTGCGCCGGTATTTCGATCTCATTGGCATTCTCGTCGGTTAAAGTACCGCCATTCTTATAGTATTTACCTTTTTGATCTGCCGCTACAAAGTCTACACCCGGATCAAGCGTATCCATGATGATGACTTTTGCCGGCTGAGTCTTATAATTTGTCCAATTCACTGCATAGGTGATCGAACCACCTAGTTCTACCATCACCCCATCGCCCGGAGCAACTTCCGTTTTTTCCTGATGAGGAGTCGGATTTCTCAGGGTTTTTGTCTGCTGTACCTGATTTTTGACTTGAACATAAGCAGTATTATCCACATAGCCTGCCGGAACCGCTGATTCAAGCACTTCTACAACTAATGTCACTTTACCGGAAGCACCCGCCGGCATGTTGCCCAAATTCCAAACAACGGTGTGATCCTCTGCATCATAGGCAATGATATTCCGTTTTTCTGTACCGTCATCGCCGTATCCTTCAATCTCTTCTGTCGATACAACATCGCCATCATCGCTTGCAGCAACGATTTTCTGCTGTGTATTTGGATTTAAACCGGTTATGGTTTCTCCGTCATGATCCTTCACATCATCCGGATCGTATTCAGCACTGATAAAGCGTACATTCGGATCCAACGGATCACTGATGCTGATCACTGCCTCTTGATTCTCATAGTTGCGCCAGCTGATCTCATAGGTGATCTTATCTTGATCGAAGACCAACGGGCCTTTATATTTTCCATCCGCCGCGAGCAGCAGGTTCGCATTCGCTCCGACTTCCGTAACCACTTCATCTTCATAGTGACTGGCCGTTGAATTCTCACCACGCTCGATTGCTGTTTCTGTCTTCTCCGGTTCGCCTACAGGATTGAGCAGTGTGTTCGTATTCCAAACATTTTCTGCAACACGAATCGTAGCTCTGTTACGGACTAAGTAGTCATTTGATGTATTTCCATCCGCCGGTTCCTTTGCCACGCCGTCATTACTGTAGCTCCACCATTGAGATGCCTTTTCATTAACCTTAACACTCAAAGTTATTGTGCCTTTTGCACCGTCATTCTGATTATTCAGATCCCAAATCACCACATGGCCGTAATCCACTGTAAACTTCAAGCCTTGTGCTTTTAGATAAGCATTGGCTTCGGCCTGCGTCTTGAAATATCTTCCGCCATTGCCGGCACTTACAAAATCAACACCTTTATCCAATGGATCCGTTATGACCACTCTGGCACTCTTTCCGGTATTGTTGGCCCACTGGATCTCATAAGCGATCACATCCTCCTCCTGTACACCCGGCTTAAGAGCACTGCCGTTATTTGGAATATTCTGACCATTGATCTGCTTTTCTTTCTTATCATCGCTCCACATATTGATAAAGTGTGCAGCCTCTTCCTTGCTGCCGGTATCACCGCTGACATAATAGTCATATCCTGCATATTCTGAAGCCTGCTTGTTCACAGTACCACTTTGTGTTACCTGATTGACACGAACAAAACTATATCCTTTGGCAATCGTTTCATCCTTTAGTCGCTCAACCATGACATAGTCCACACCTGAATCGATAGAATTGAACAATAATCCCCAACCGCTTTCCAACTTGACTTCGGCGGTGTTCTCTTGTGGATTCTCATTATCATCATAGGCAGCATCAGAAGCAGGAACATAAAGATCCGACTGTGTCAGTCGATCTCCGCTGATCGTATCGCCTGCTGCAGTTGCACCATGCTTGTAACCGAAATACAGAGTCTGAGTCAAAAAGGTACTCTCGATACTGTATGGACTTTCCACATTCACTTCTGTATTCGCATTCTCATTTTTAGTCATCGGATTGATGGTTGCCAAATAGAATGGTTTGTCAAACACATTTCCGTTCAAAGAACCGATCTTTGTCGCATCTGTATTATCGTATACGCTCTTGGAAACAAGACTTACCATTCCGCTTGCAGCATAAAAGTCCATCTTACCGTTAAAGTTTTCCGGTGCTGCCTGGCTTTCAACTTTTGTTTCTTTATCCCCTACACCGGTATAATAATGAACTACTACATCCTCGCTTTTAACTGTACCATCACTCTCTTCACAATACAGATTATGATACAGACGGAAGGAAGTAGCAGATCCTCCTACATTCGATTGATCTGATTCGGCAATATGAACATAGAACAGATCTCCGGTATAGATCGTATTCACATCATCGGCATAAACATAGATAATTGACTCGGAGTTTCCCGGTATCTGAATCACCTGTTTGCCGTTTGCATCCACCATGACCTTTTGCCCGTCGTTAGTCTGAAGATATCGATTTCCATCCAGCTCCAGATCAACGGAGTGCAACTGCTGCTGCCAGGTCTTGGTAGTCTGATTGTAGCGAACACGAATCGCTTCGCGAACCCCCACAAAGTCTCTGATATATACCTGGAAATCAAATTCCGCTATAGAATCATCCGAAGGCAACTCGCCGCTCGGACCCGGTTCAACCAGCTTCGTCAGCAACAAGGTCGTATCCGGAACCCACAATCGACCATTATTTCCCAGATATACGTTGATAACGATATTTTCATTAACGATATTGGATGCCGTACTAACCGTAGGCAGATAGTAGTTATTTGCCGTACGGCTCACATTGTTCTCATAGTAGCCCCATGTCAGTTTCTGTACATCGGCATTCTGGAATCGTTCATTGATATAGTCATTCGAATAGCTCTTATATTGGCCGCCCTTGCCTCCGACACTTTGGGTCATATCACCTACACGCAAACCGCCCGGTCTCGCTGAAACAACCCATTCGCCGTCATTTCGGATCTTATCTGCCTGAGCCTTTTTCTCTGCGCCCAACTCGGCAATTGTTTTTAAAGTTGTGGTATTTCCATTTGCATCCACATTAAATATATCGGCATCATTATAGCCAATATAATTGTAACCACGGCTCGAATCGCCTGTATCTGTATAAGACAAGTAGCGATAATCAGGATACTTACCACTGACATCATGCCAACAGAGCATATCACCGTTGGTAATCCCTGCCGTCTGATAGGCAGATCCAAACTCACTACCTTTTCGAACAACAACATATTGTACTGTCTCGGCTTCTTCTCCATTCAGGTCAAAATACTCTAAAGGAAGATAATAGTAACCACTGGAAGCGAAAGGATCCGGATTCGCCGCATTGATCGTAGCCGGTCTGGTAACATCGGTCAATCGATCGTTTTTCAGAAGAACGATATCGCCATCCAGTATCTCTGTAACCCCCTTGGAATTCAAGGCAGATCTTATCTTAGCATCAGCATCGGCACTGCTTGTTACCGAGATATTCAGATCCTGGGCAATCAGCTTGCCTCCAAAGTTAGTCGGATCGATATCTGTTTCATTAAGAGATACCTGTTTCCATTGATTATCTTTATAAATAAAGGCTCTGCTATATAAAGGGAATGCCTTTTCAAAGACATAGTAACTGTTTTCGGTGTTCGGAGAAAAACTTACGACCGGAGCACCAAAGGTATAATCTCCGTTGTTGAGACGGGAATAGTCATAAGCCGCGTAACGAGCCTCCGGGTTATACCAGTTGGAGAAGAACTCCACAACACCCATATCCGTAGAAATGTTACGGGCATTTTCTTTTGCGGAAATATCGGTCGTCTTGTTGTTCTTGATATAATTCGGGCTGACTCCGGCTGCAATATTCAAAGAGCCATCCGATGTCAGTAAAGAACTCTCAATTCCTACCGTATAGAAAACTCGGATCGGGAACGTATCCGTCTGAGAAGTATATGTGACATTATCCTTTGACACACGATCAATAGTCACTGTACGCATCGGCAACATATTTACCGGAATATTGATATACAGCGCTTCATCAAAGTTGGCATCGCTTTGCAATGCTCCGTTTTCCACCTGTGAATCATTATAGTCACCGGTATTCTCTACCCAAATACGCATATCGGCAAAAGTATAGACACCCGGTGTCTGCAAGTGCGCTCCATTGATATTGTATCCCGGCATCTTTGACGTGATTTCCGTACCGTAAGCCGGATTCATTCTCAGTTTCTTGCGCTCTTCATCGCTTTTTGCGATCCTGTAGAAAGTATATTCGGTATTTTTCTGCTTCTCATCGATATCCGCTAAAGAAGAAACATCCTCCAGATTTGGTACGAATTGAGCGGCAGTTTTGAAACCGACTCGGTATATCCATCCCTTTTTCCATGCATCTTCAGCCGATGAGCATCCCGAAGGAAGCCCATTCAGCACAACTTTTACACCGCTATTATCGCCTTCGGTCGGATCCCCTTTATACCAACCCTCAGGAAGAGCGTCCTTTTCTTCATTATAATGACTGTTTTTCATGTACAGCGCATTCCACTCATAGCTGTAAACCGCTGTTTTTGTAATTCCAAATATCTCGCCGAAAAGTACCAGACTCTTTACATCCTTGACTTCCATGTATTTACCCATTGGGTCCATATAAGTGATGGAATCACTCATGCCCAAATCGTTCGATCCTCCGACAGGAACGAACATCTCACCCTCGATCTTGCTCAAAATCTGATTAAATACCTCCTCCAAGGTATTATCTGCAGATTTTCCCAAAACCGCTGCAAAGTATTCTGTATTGTAGGTAATGTTGCGGTCAATATCCGCTTTAGTAACTGTCTTGCCATTCAAGTCACTCTGCGTGATCGGGAAATTCAATGTAAGTGACCCCGTTGCATTGGCGTCATCAGAAATGATGCCGCTCTTTGTAACAGATACCGTATGACTTCCGCCTGCCGTATTGTTTTTCCAATTTGTATAACCTGTATACATTTTTTCAAGAGCCTGTGCAAAATCTTTCTTGGATGCATCTGTTTCGGCCTTTTTCAATTCCTCATCCACATGCTGTTTATTAAAGTATGATGCCGGATCAAGAACTTCTTTACAAACTCCCTGCGTATTCTCATCGTAATAGTTTAATCCAAAACCGATGGTATAAATATGCGCTTCTGTCCATTCTGCCTGATCCGCTTCATCATCCGGATAAGCAGGATTTTGATTGCTCTTTGTCGCATTATAATGCTGTTCTACCAAAGTCTTTCGGTAAGCCGTACTCATCAAAGTATTCAAAACTACTGCATAACGAAGATCGGCATCTGATTCAGAACCATACATATGGTCATAGCCTGCTCCGTAAACTGTCAATCCTGCTGAAGTCTTATCTTTGAAACCCTCTGTATTATTAAGCGTTTCATAGGTGCGTCCATCTTTAAGAACCAATCCATCATATTTATTAAACGGATTTTTATTCGCTGCTGTTGTCGTTTTTTCAACATTTGCAGTCCAATCCACATTGAAACTTTGTTTTCCGCTCGCCTCTGTTGTAACATTCGTCCCCAATCCTGTTGTCAGAGTAATATTTGCTGCTCCGTCAGTCATCAAAACCATGATCGGAGTACGTTCTGTCTGATCGCCATAAGCATCATCAGAATGGGCTAAGATATCCAGCCCGGCATTGAGGGCAATAACTGTTCCGGTATTACTCCAGGAAGTTACCGAAGCAGAATATACATTATTTTTCAAATTGACGCCAAACGGATCTCCTTTATATCCGCTTATCGGAACTGCTGTTACGCTCACTGTACTGGCCCATTGTCCGCTACTCCAACACTGCCAATGGTGCTTTTCAGCCGATAGATAATTTTGTGTTTCCCCATTTACGGTTGCCTTTTCATAATGGGCAAGAGGCATCAGTACAGTCGCAACAGAATCGTAAACAATAACACTGATACGGTTCTTTTTGTTTAATGACAAATACTGATCGATAAATCGATTCGCCGCATCGATAACATAATACATACGATTTGGGGCATTGCCTGCATTTTTTAACGGATTTTCCGGCACAGATACTGCGGCAGCTTTTACGGCATTATCCCAGTCTTCATTTGGCCAAGCCGCATTTCGAACAGTCGTATCCGTATTGTAGCTTCGCCAAGGATCGCTACCGCCGCCAAAAATTCCGTTCGCACTATTTTTATATGTTAGATAAGCTCCATAAATATTCGCGTAAGCTCCAGCCTGGGTATTTTCGGTTTTTGCCAGATATTGTGCCAGATAGCTATTTCCTGCCAAATCTCCCGATGCTCCAACGGCTGCTTGCAGCGTCGCCGTAATTCTCGTTGCCTCTTCCGCTGTAATCTGATTATCATCAGCAGCATGCTCTGCTTTTATCGCATCCACAAGTTTGTTACAGAATGCCAAGTATCGATTATAGCTGACGACCTGACTTGAAACCATCTGGCCCTGTACTACCGGAGAGCCATCGCTTCCCGTTCCCAACGTCTTGCCATTTTCCGGTAAGACGGATACAATTGCATCCGGGATGCCGTTCGTATCATTCTCATAGCCAGCATAACCTTCCTGCTGCACTGTCACAACACTGCCATTTGATGCGGCATCATAAGTGATCACATCGGCATTGCCGCGATAAAAGCCTAACCCTTGGGCAAAAGTAGCAGAGTCTTTCGGATTCACAGTATTTACCCAACCTTCGATTTCATTATCCAAAGGGGAGTTCATGGAACCGGAAATATCCAGCGCCAGCACCAAATCGGTCGGTGCCGGATCATTGATCTGCACACTGGAACCAAGCACACTATATACATGTAAAAAATCGGCATCAAGAGTGACCTTTCCGTTCACTCCATCATCATTTTTATTTAAGTTAAGGACATTGTTCTTCCAATCTTTATCGCCATTATCATAATCATAGGCATACACTGTCTTATCTGTCCAAAGACGTCCGGCATACCGAGTGTTCTCTGAAAAATTCAGAACATTCTGATAGGTATCCATCGTACTTGGATCAGCCTGACGAGTAGCACCACTTGTAGGACTGCCAGTTGAACTTTCGACCGCAAAGACCGGAACCGGTAACCCATCAAACATTGATACGACCATGCACAGATATAAAAATCCTGCCAAAGCTCTATGCCATCTATTACGTTTCATACTTTGCCCTCCTTTTAGTAAGCTTTATTATAGCATTTTTGCAAGCGCAATTAAAGAACCACTTGAGTTAATAAATGCCAATTTTGCACCTTTTTTAAGCAAAAATTCATAATAATTAGTTAGTAATGAAAAAATGACAACTTCCTGTTGAAAATTGTCATTTTTTATACCTATATCCTCAATTTCCTTATAGGATATATCCTTATGAAGATTTCATCCTTGTTTGATTCATTTTCCCGTTTTTAACGGATAAATCGTTTATTTTGCATTCTCTGCTGCATTTTGTCCGGCAATGCGTCCTGAAGTGATTGCGAATTGAACGCATGATCCGGAATATGGATAATCGTTATAGAAGAACTTAGCATTGGCACAGTCTCCGGCACCATACAAATTGGCAATCGGACTGCCATCAGTTCCCATAATTTGAGCTTCTTCATTGATATACAAACCACCGAATGTTCCAAGCACATAAGGCGCTACTTCAGCAGCATAATAAGGTCCTGTATTCAGTTCTGTTAACAATCGGACAGGTTTACCAAATTCAGTATCTTCCCCGTTTTTGCAAAGTTCATTGTATTTGGCAACTGTTTCTTTTAATCCATCGGGATCAATTCCCATCAACGCAGCCAGTTCTTCTAATGTATCCGCCTTAACCATTTTCCCCTCAGATACAGCTGTTTCACAAGCCTCTGCAGAATGGTTCGCATCCGCAATAACATAAGATTGATGTCCTGCCTCAATATTATTCATCAATGCACGATATGCCAATCCATAAAATGTGTTTTCATTGACAAAACGGACCCCTTCTTCAGTTACAAATAACGGAGCAGGATTGTATGTACTGAATACCGCTGTTCTGTATCCGCCACCATTACATAAGTCTCCTTCAAAAAGTACATCTGCTCCTACAGCTGTTCCCATCGTAATTGCATCTCCGGTTGCGCCTGCACCGCCAGTTACCATAATATTATTATCGATCAGAATATCGTACAGAGCTTTATTGTTCTCTTTAATAATATCCAAATTGTTTGTGAATCCGCCGGTTGCCAAAACAACTGATTTTGCGCTAAAGGTAATTTCATTTCCTTCTTCATCTACAGCTACAACGCCTGCGACTTCATCCTTGTCATTGACCACCAAGGTCGTTGCAGCGGTTGAAAGATAGATCTTCACCCCTTGCTTTTCTGCTTCCGCAACAAGACCATCAATCAATGGCTGGGCTCCCATGAAACCAAGCGCACCTGTTTCAGATACTGTTGGCGCAAACAAAATAAATCCTGAACCTTCATAGGTGGTTGCAGCCTTGTAATAAGGAATATTTAAACCCTCCACCCATTCAAGAGTTCCTGGCGCCATAGAGCCGATTTTTTTCATTAGGTCTAAATCACCTTTTCCTTGGCTTGTTTCATACCATTTTTGAACTAATTCTTCTTCCGTATAATAGCCTTCCTGTGCTTCTTCTGCAGTAGCCGGTCGAGTCATGGCGCCGCCACTGTATAATGTTGATCCGCCAACTGCAGCTGTTTTTTCCAACAAAACAACATTTGCCCCTCCATAAGCCGCATTAATTGCTGCCGACAATCCGGCTCCCCCGGCACCGACAACGACTACATCCGTTTCAATGACATTTGTAG
>CAZUVT010000026.1:0-17213 GCA_964623925.1 uncultured Erysipelotrichaceae bacterium | reverse complement strand
AGTACATCCATGGTTGGTATGCAGAATACGGCTTCTTATATGGGTGGTTTCTATGGAAGCAATACTGCCGGAAGTTCATTGCGCATTACTAACTGTTACGCAGCCGGTGAAGTCGGTACGACTCAGACTGTTTCCAAGCCGGGTAAGAATTCAACGATTGCCGGATTTGGCGGTTGGGACAACACAGCGGGTGTTTTTGTGAACAGTTATTATGATAAGCAGACCAGTGGAATGCGTGAATATGCGATCGGAAATACACTTCATAACAATGTCAATGGTATTACCGGTTATTTGACAGGTCAGTTGATCGGAGATGCTATGAAGGATGAGTTCGGAGAAAGTGACTGGGTTTATACAGATGCGATGTATCCTCAGCTTGCTGTCTTTGCCAATCCGGATGCAAGTTTTGGTAATGAAACGGATCGTGAAATCGCAAAGGCTTATTCGGCTGCATCTGTTTGTACGGCTTTGCTACAGCCTTCTAACTTAGATAAAACTCAGGCAGAATTGGCAGAGTTCAGTACAACTGACTATGATACAGTTCGTGATATTACTGTTTTATTCCCATTAACCAATAATGAATTGGCTGGATATGATCATGATAATGAATTGAACATTTCTTGGGCAACTCGTGATGGATATACATGTCAGGTAGTTGGAGATATGTATGGCATGAATGTGATCACAATTGATAAGAAGACCTACGAAACATTGAACTTTACTCCGGGAGTCGGATGGGTTGATGTCAGTGTTGATACAGGAATCATAAATCCGCAAAACGGAGAGAATATTGTGGGTCAGCGTTTTATGCGTTTGGTCCCGACTACAGTTATTTCTGTCGGAGATGCTAAGAGCAACTCCGGTGTCGTCTACGTTCCTAATGATAATCGACTGGATGAACGTGATACTGTCTATGATCATCGTAAGAATGTAACATTTGCGGTAGGTGAAGCAAATGATGTTGACAGCGGAAATATCAAGAACAGCGGTTATCCGATCAACGATACGACATTTGGATATCAAGTCGATGAAGACGGAAATGTTAAAGTAGTCGGTGTTGATCTTCCGAGTGAATTAGGCGGTAAGATCGTAGTCGTTGTTTCTAAACTAAACGAAGAAACCGGCAAATATGAGCGCAGAGATATTGCAACCGACAAGGATCTGCAAGACCTGTTGTTAGAAAGAAGACATCCGACTGATGATGATCTGGGAATCTATCGTTTGGAATATCGTTGGTTTACATCCGGTAATTTGAACGGCGGATACATTACAAACAGTAAGACGCTTACAGTTCGATATGCCTTAAATCTTTCTTATGAATGGAATCATCCGGATCATGTGGAAGACAGTCTGATCTTAGATGATGATTATCCGTATGTTATCGGTCAAACAGTGAACGATGTCAATCATAAGCTTCCTGAATCTCCGAAAACAAGAGGTTATACATTCTATGGCTGGTCTACCAATCCAAAAGCAAATCCTGATAATTTTGTTCGATTTACGGAAAATACAGGTTTAGAAGATGATACAGTTGTTTATGCAATCTGGAAGATCAATAGTTATGATGTCAATGCTGTCAAGACCGGACGCGGTTTTATCAGCGGAACGGGTAAATATAACTTTTTAGATAGCGCCAAGGTAACGTGGGGACCGGAAGATGACTGGTATGTTAACTATGTCATGGTTGATGGCGTAATCCGTGATGATCTTTTGACGGAAAATCAGGTCGTATTTGATGATATTGAAGAAAATCATACTGTTTATGTTGAATTCACACAGGATCCTCAGGAAACAAAGAATGATTATTATCAAGTAACAACTTCTAAGAGTGGTGGAGATGAAACTTGTACGATCAGTAACTCTGTTTCTGTAAGATCAGGTGCAGATGTTTCGATCGCATGGACAGCAGGTGAGGAATATGAAATCAAGAAAGTCTTGATTGATGGTATTGTTACCGATGTCGATCAGGCAAGAGATTATCTGTTCAGTAGCATCAGCCGCAATCACCATGTCGAAGTCGTTTTCGAGAAAAAAGCTCCAAAGAATGAATTCCATGTCACTGAAAGTTATTCTTCAATCAATACAAATAAAATTGGTGATGGAACGATCAGTAGCGGAAGCAGTCTTCAAAACGGACAGTCCTATACCGTAACATGGAATCCGAATAGCGGTTCACATGTTGCAAAAGTCTTGATCGACGGGGTTGAATGCACCGATGAAAGCATTTTAAATGCTAAGAAGTTTGTGTTCAATTCAATCACTGAGGATCATACCGTAGAAGTTATTTTTGAGAAAAATACGGAAACTCCGATCGCTCCTGGAACAACGATCGAGACATATCGAATCGATACAATGATTACCGGTGGACCGGGAACGATCACTCCGGGAACGATCGTAGAAGTCGAGAAAACAGAAACTTCATCCGCATCGGTCTCTTATACAGTTAATTGGACTACGCCGGATCAGCGTTATAAGATTCAAGGCATTTATGTAGACGGAGCAGCAGTGGAGGCAAATTCTCAAATCGTATTTAACAATATTGAAGAAGACCATAATGTTGCCGTTGTGTTGGAGCCGAATCTTTTTGAAGTAAAAACAGTTGTTGAAGGAAAAGGAACCGTTACACCGGGAGCAACCTTGTTCTGGGGAGATAATTATACTGTAAATTATCAAGCTGACGAGGGATGGAGATTATATCAGATCATTGAAGATGGCAATCCACTTATTAATTATCCGGAACCAGATCCGGAAGTTGCTATGCTTTCTGTAGATTATGAGATGAATACTTTCTCCTTGTTCTCATTGGATGACGAAGAGATGATGGATGAAGGAATGGTTTCACTCATGAATGATGAAACGGAAATCGAAGATGCGATCATGCCTTTAGCGAATGTAGATGAATTGGCTGAAAATATCGGTCCTATTGATTTCAATGCAATCAAAGCGAATCATACAGTTCATGTCATATTTGTAAAAAATGACGAGGATCCAAATGAAAATCCGGATGAAATGATCAATCATACTGTAGGTACTTCGTTAAGCGGTGGTTTGGGAACCATTACACCGGGTGCCGTTTTGGAAGATGGCAGTGCTTATACGATCAATTGGAATGTCAATGAAGGATACGAAGTTGAATCGGTAGAAGTAAAAGTCAATGGAATTACCAAAGAAGGAATGGTTCAGGGCAATCAGGTGATCCTGGAAGATTTAGGAGATGATGTTGAGGTCAATGTCAAACTCCGCCCAACTAAAAAGGTCTACGTTGATGGAACAAAACCAGATGAAAATACTCCTGTCTATAACATTTATACCAATATTGAAAAGGGTGCCGGTACGATTTCTTCATCGTTATTGGGTGTAGCGGAAGGAAGTACACAGACTGTCAATTGGACATTCGCAAATAATTCTACCGTTCGTACGATTTATGTAGATGGTGTTGTTCGTGACGATTTATTGACAGCCGGACAGCTTTCATTTGAAAACATCACATCCGATCACTCGGTTGAGATCTTTGTCAAAGAAAGTCCGAATGGAGCTCTTGATGTAGTAGATAAAGATACTTATCATGTCTTGACTTCAATTAGCGGAGAAGGATCGATTTCTGACAGTTCTTCTGTAAATAAAGGCGAAACTGCCCATATTACATGGAAACCGGCTGCCGGATATGAAGTAAGCAAAGTATTGATCGATGGCGTCGAAAGAAACAATTTAAAGACTGAATCAGGTATTGATTTTGAAAAGATCGGTGCAAATCACAGCGTTCATGTTGAATTCAAAAAGATCGGATCTTCTGAAGATGATCCATCCAATAAGGATGAACGCTACGAAATCGCAACCTCAATGGAAGGAAATGGAACGATCTCACCATCCTCTGTAGTCAATAAAGGCGATAGCAAAATCGTACATTGTGAAGCAAAAGAGGGAAGTTATGTAGCAACTGTCATCATTGATGGTATCGTTCGCGATGACTTGTCAAATGAGAATAAAGTAATCTTTAACCAGATTGATGAAGATCATTCCGTATCTGTCTTGTTTAAAGACAAAAATAAGGAAGATGGATCTCAGGATAAAGATTCCGAAAATCATGTGTTTATCAAGACTTCCAGCATCGGTCAGGGAACTGTCAGCCCATCTGCCGGACTTATGGAAGGTGAAAGCTACACCGTTTCTTGGGAAGCAAAAGAAGGCTGGAAAGTTGTCGGTGTCATCGTAGATGGATTAAATGCTGACTCTTTGGCTAAAATGGATCATATCACATTCACAAATGCTACAAAGAGTCATACCGTCCTTGTCATCTTTGTTCCGACCGGAGGAAAAGAACCAAATCCTTCACATAAGATCGAAACAGATATTGAAGGAGGAAAAGGTACGATCACCGGAACCGGCGAGGCAGAAGATGGCGATAGCTATACGGTTACCTGGGTACCGGATGATGGTTATGAAGTCGACATGATTATTGTCGATGGAGTTGAACGTCCTGATTTGATCGTACTCGGTCATTGGGCGATAGATCATGTAGATGGTGAACATACGATTCGAGTCATCATGCGCAAAAAACCAAACGTTGATGTCCCTGTTGTAAATACAGGAGATGACTCCAATATCACCTTGCTGATCCTCTTAATGATCTTAAGCAGTTCTGTCATGATGGGAATCATGTTAACCAAAAAAACTCGTAAAGCATAAATATTATATAAACAAGAAGGCAGCTTAACCGCTGTCTTTTTATTTGGAAATGAAGAGATGAAGACGTATATAAATAATAGGGGTGATCCTATGCAGAGAATGATGGGAATATTTGTCGTCATCTTTCTTTTTGGAATGATGATTTCTATTACGCCTATTGAAAAGGAGAAATTGTATAAGAAGAACATTACGATCGAAATCAAAGGTGCTGTAAAGAATCCCGGTCTAATTGAATGTGCTGCATATAGTACGATCGAGGATGTAATTTCGGAAATTCTGTTTGAAGAGGATGCTGATCTTTCCATGTTGAATCTTCAAACGGTTTTAAAGGATAAGGACGTTCTTGTCATCGCAAAAAAAACAGAAGATCCTTTAATTTCGATTAATACTGCTTCAATTGATATGTTATGTACCTTAGATGGAATCGGTCCATCAACAGCACAAAGAATTATTGATTATCGAGAGAGATATGGGCTTTTTCAAAGCATAGAGGAGTTGATGAATGTAAAGGGAATAGGTAAAAAGAAATATGAAAGGATCCAAGATAAGATATGTTTATGAGAGGAAGATGGCTTCTGTTATCCTTTTGCTGCATCGGAAGCATCTACTTTTACAATCACTATTTCTTTGTATTGTTGATTTTCATATTCTATTGTATAAAAAACAGAGATCGATCCTGTTATTGTTGTCTGGTTTTGATTCTTCTTTTTAATCGGCTGTCACAGCCTGTATGGATCGAACCGGCTTTTAAAACAGGTAAAGTAGTTGATATCAAAAGTAATTCAGTCATTCTTGATATCGAGGGAGTCAGAGTGATCGGATATAATTTTGATCCTGCATATTTGGATGAAACCGTATCGTTTGAAGGAGAATTTACATGGATTGAATCTTCACCGACAACATACGGCTTTGATTATGAAAAATGGTGTCATCAAAATAAAATCTATTATTCGGTTTATGCCAAGAATGTTCAATCCATTCGACCCGGCAATTCAATACGAGGAAAACTACAAAGAAAAATAGAAGGAACAGATAACAGAATACGTGAATTTCTCATGAAGACGATTTTTTCATCTTCTTTTGAATCAAATAATTCTTTGGATGAACTCTTAGTTCTTTCCGGAACACATATTTCAACACTATTTCGGATACTGGAATATGTGTTATCCTTCTTCTTAAGTGGAAGTGAATGGATCACACTGATTTTCATGATATTGACCGGATCTGTTTTCCATTTCAAATTCATCTACATCCGTTTAATTTTGGAAAAGATACTCTCTTTCACATCCTTGGATTCAAAAGATAGGTTGGGAATTTTGATCCTGCTGCTGATTTTGACTGATGTACACTGCATCTATTCTGTTTCCTTTCTTTTTCCGATCCTTTTAAAACTGATCCGTTGTTTTGACAGAAATGATGGTTTTATTAAACGGACTTTTACTCTCGGATTTATTCAATCGCTTTTTAATCATGAGGTCAAACTCCTGCAGATCTTCTTTTTTTCGTTGTTGCAAAAGATGATTGCGATAGAAATGATCTTATCATTGATTTCCCTTGTTGTTCCTTCAATTTCTTCCGTTGTTCTCTTTTTGATCGATCTCACAGCCGGATCAATTCAACTGATGGATGGTTTTCTCGAATTCAGAGGTTCCTTTCAATTCCCACTGACATGTGCTTTGATCTTCTATCTTTGTTCATTCAAAAATTCCAATCACATCAAAGCATATTTAATTATCAGTTCTGTTTTGATTTTCAATGTGAATCATTGGACTGCATCCGTTAATTTTATCAATGTGGGGCAAGGTGACAGCATCTTGATCCAACTGCCATTCAATTTGGGCAATTATTTGATCGACACCGGACCGGTTTCTTCTTATTCCAATTTAAAATCTTTTCTATTTGCTAAAGGTGTAAAAAAAATCAAGGGGATTTTTATAACTCATTATGATGAAGACCATGCTGGAAATCTTGATTTATTATGCAAAGATTTTAATGTCACTCAGATCATAGACGATAAATGGGAAGAGTATCATGATCCATTCTTTTCTATGAGATTCTTGTTGCCGGATTATCAGAGTAGTGATCCCAATGAAAACTCATTGATATTAATGTGTGAGATCAATCAGCTGCGATTTTTATTTTTAGGAGATATTACAGCTGCGGAAGAACGGTTATTAGTTCAAACTTATGATGATCTGACAGTCGATATCGTTAAGTTGGCTCATCATGGTTCTTCTACTTCGACAAGCGAAAGACTGTTGGACCAAATTCATGCCAAATATGCAATAATCAGCTGTGGATTGAATAATCGTTATCATCATCCGAGTTCAGAAGTGATGGAAAGATTAATTCGATATCCAATCCCAATCCATGTTTATTCTACATCCTCGGAAGGGGATATTTCATTTATCCTGACACGTTTCTGTAATTTTATATGCATATCAGTTAAGTTTTTGATATAATGAACAGGGTGATAAGAATGAATTACTGTATCTATGGCACTGAAAGCTATCAGATAAAAATAAAGAGCGAAGAGATCGTCAAGCAAGTGTTGCAGGAAAATGAATTGGATTCAATTTCGCATTATGATGCATCCTTGAAAGATTTCAATATCAATTGGGTATTGGAAGATGCTCAGACCCTTTCTTTTCTTGCGCCTGTAAAAGTAATCATCATTCATAATGCACTGTTTCTGACAGGCCAGATGACTTTGAATGAAAGTGATACAAAAGCTTTGATTCAGTATTTGGAAAATTCCAATCCATCGACCATTCTCATTTTTCAAGGTGATTTCGAAGCGATGGATTCCAGAAAGAAGCTTGTCAAAACTTTACAGAAACATGTTCGCACGATTCTTTGTAATCGCAAAACACCGCAGGAATTTGCAAGCTATGTACAACAGGCATGCCGCCAAAATCATCTTGTTTTAAATAAGGATGCAATCGATGAGTTGATCAGTCGATTGGATGGCAGTTTAGAGAGCTTTCATAATACATTAAATAAATTATGCTTATATAAAAAAGAAATCAGCAGAGAAGATATCATGCATCTGGTAAGCAGACCATTGGAAGAGGATATTTTCATTTTGGTCAATGCCGTGGTCAATCGGAATTTAAAAAAAGCGATGGCGGCAGCCGAAGATCTCTTGTCAAACAATAAAAATGATCAGATCATGTTTATTTCGATCTTGGCCAAGCAGTTCCGCTTTCTGTTTCAGGTGAAGTTATTGAGCAGACGGGGAATGAGTGAGAGCCGAATTGCTCAGACCTTATCAGCCAATCCCTATCGTATACAGAAAAGTCTTGATTCGATCTATAGAGTTTCTTTGGATCAAATTGAAAGCAATCTGCTTCGCTTGGCAGAACTTGGTCAGAAAATCAAGCAGGGAAGATTGGATAAGAAGACGGGTTTTGAAATCTTCTTGATCGAAGCAACGAGGTAATCTTATGGAATCATTAAAAGAATTGTATAAAATCGGTCCGGGTCCAAGCAGTTCCCATACGTTGGCACCGCAAAAGGCCTGCAGTATGTTTTTAGAAGAAACCAAGGAATTAAAGTCTGTGCGTGTGGAGCTATACGGCTCTTTATCTTTGACCGGGAAAGGGCATCTTACCGATTATATTATTGAGAAAACATTTGCCCCGCTCAAAACTGAAATTCTTTTTATGAAGGATTGGCAGGAATCATTCCCCAATGGATTCTACCTCTATGGTTATAATGAAAATGGAAAACTGATCAATAAATGGACGGTTTTCTCCCTTGGCGGAGGAAGTATCAAAATCAAAGAGCTTGCTTCATCAATTGATTTTAATGTGTATAAGGAGACATCTTTGCAGAAGATCAACGAGCGATGTGTGCTGCAAAATTGGAGTTATTTTGATTATGTTTCTCACTATGAAAAGGATATTCAAGACAGATTATCCGTGATTTTGGATGCGATGCTGGCCTCTGTTGAAAGAGGGTTGAGAACAGAGGGAATCCTGCCCGGAAAGCTGAAAATGGAACGGGTTGCCCAAAAGCTATATGAAAATGCGAAAAATATTGAAGATGATTCCCATAGAAAACAGCTTCTTTTAGCAGCCTATGCCTACGCAGCGAACGAAGAAAATGCATCAGCCGGTACGGTTGTAACTGCACCGACCTTAGGAAGCTGCGGAATCATGGCGGCTCTGATGAAATATTGTATCGATGATTGTAAGATTGAACGTAGAAAATGCATTGAGGGGTTGGCTGTCGGCGGTATTTTCGGCAATCTGATCAAAACCAATGCAACGATATCCGGCGCCATTGGGGGTTGCCAGGCAGAAATCGGTGTAGCCTGCTGCATGGCTGCGGCTTGCTACTGCTATATCAAAGGCGGTGGAAGAAAACAGATCGAAATGGCAGCTGAAATTGCTATGGAACATCATCTCGGATTGACTTGTGATCCGGTCGGAGGATATGTCATCATTCCTTGTATTGAGCGGAATGCAGTCGGTGTGATCCGTGCAATCGATGCAGCGATGCTGGCGATAGAGCTGAGCAAAGTCAAAGAAAACAGAGTCAGTTTTGATATGATCGTGGATACGATGAATTATACCGGAAGCAAGCTGGCCATGGAATTGAAAGAAACCGGTCTGGGTGGCTTGGCTGTTGAACTGGAGGTGGAATCCAATGAATAAAAAAGAAAAAGTTCATGTCGTCCATCCATTTCCTCCATGCTATGATAAAAACAGCAGGATTTTGATTTTAGGAAGCTTCCCAAGCGTAAAAAGCAGAGAGATGGGATTCTATTACGGTCATCCGCAAAATCGTTTCTGGAAGGTTCTGGAATCGATTTTCAAAGAAGAAATAAAAGAAGATGTCCCATCGCGAAGAAATTTTCTTCTGCGGCATCAAATTGCCTGTTTTGATGTGATCTATGAATGTGATATTACCGGAAGCAGTGATTCTTCGATTGAAAATGCAATCTGTACAGATATTCGCAAGATTTTGAAGGAATCAAAAATTACCCGTATTTTGACTAACGGCAAGATGGCCCATCGTTTGTATCAGAAATATATGTTGGAAAAGGTAAAAATAGAGGATTGCTGTATGCCATCCACCAGCAGTGCCAATGCCGGTTGTTCTTTAGAAACCTTGAAATCATGTTATAGGAAAGAACTTGAAGAACTTATTTAAGATTTGAATCAAGAGGTATGCAGAGTATGAAAAAAGTTGAATTATTAGCTCCGGCAGGATCCATGGAATCTTTGATTGCAGCAGTCAATGCCGGATGCGATGCAGTTTATTTGGGTGGAAAAAGTTTTGGAGCCAGAGCTTTTGCCGGCAATTTTGATGAAAATGAACTAAAAGAGGCAATTAAATTTTGTCATCTTCGCAATGTAAAAGTTTATGTCACAGTCAATACACTTGTTTACCAGTCCGAAATAGAAGCCTGTTTGGCTTATGTCGATCAGCTTGTTGAAGCTCATGTCGACGCTTTGCTTATCCAGGATTTCGGTCTTTTTAATCTGCTTAAAAATCATTATCCGCAACTTGAGCTTCATGCTTCAACACAGATGCATGCCCACAATCTGAATTGTGTTCGTTTTCTGAAAGAACAGGGGATCAAGCGGATCGTTCTGGCACGAGAAACACCGTTAGATATTATTGAAGAATGCTGTAAAGAAAATATTGAAATTGAAGTATTTGTGCATGGTGCATTATGTGTCAGCTACAGCGGTCAGTGCCTGATGAGTTCGATCTTGAAAAACAGAAGCGGCAATCGTGGTGAGTGTGCCCAGATGTGCCGCATGAAATACAAATTATTGAATACGACTACCCATGAAAATGTGGATGGTGATCCGTATCTTCTTTCTTTGAAAGATCTCAACAGCTTGGAAAATGTAAAGAAATTGATCGATGCAGGTGTCAGCAGTCTGAAGATAGAAGGAAGGATGAAACGCCCTGAATATGTTTCACTTGTCGTAAGCTGCTATCGAAGAGCCATTGATGAAGCGATGAAAGGAAAAGAATACCGGATTTCAGATGCTGAATTGAAAGAATTAAAAAAGATATTCAATCGCGGTTTCACTCAAGGATATTTATTTGATGAGACGAAGGATCTCGCAAATTCATTTCGACCGAATCATATCGGAATCGAAATCGGAAAAGTGGTTGCTGCCTCTTCAAAGAGAGTAAAGATACAGTTAAGTGATTCACTGAATCAAAAAGATGGCATCCGTATCTTGCATGAGCGGGAAGATGTCGGATTTATCGTCAATAAGATGTATAAAAACGGTAAATTGATTGCTTCTGCCAAAGCAAATGATATCATTGAACTGGATTGCACAGATTATATCAAACCTCATTCAGTCGTTTTGAAAACAAGTGATCATCTGCAGTTAGAATCGCTTCAGAAAAAAATCAATGAAAAAAGAGCCAATCCGATCGATATAGAATTTGAAGCAGAAATCGGGAAACCTTTAAAAGTGATTATCAAAGATACAAGCATAGGTGTATCTGCAACCGGTAAAGAGATTTGTATGAAAGCGACTAAGATGCCGATCAGTAAAGACAAGATGATCGAACAACTCAGCAAGATCAACAATACGCCTTTTACCTTAAATCAGATAAGAGGAAAGATGGATGAGATGCTTTTTATTTCCATCAAAGAGATCAATGAATGCAGAAGAAGAGCCATTGATTTATTCATTGCAGAAAAACTGAAAAGAGAGAGACTTGAAAAACAGAATATTAATATGACTTTGATCGATCAACATGATCTGCAAGCGGATTTGTTTCTGATTCAAAATGAAGCTCAGCTGAATCAGATAAAGAAACTTCAAGATCCAAAGATCATTGTCAGTGAAAGAGCCTCTGTTTATCTTCGTGATCCGGATTCATGCCGCCTCAGCACATATCGCGCCCATGAAAGGGCGATCAAAGTGTCGTCAGATCCGGTTTATATAAACAATATCGGAGATTGCTACAACCATCAGAACATGATCGTCGGCAGCGGATTAAATATTACCAATGCCTATGCAGCTGCCTATTTTATCAATCTTGGCGCTCAGGCAATCGTTCTTTCCGATGAAATATCCGATGAAGAAGCCAACAGGTTAAAGAAACAGCTTCTGGATTGGGGCTATAGGGGAAAAGTAGGACGATTGGTTTATGGCAGAAGAGACTTGATGATTACGAAATTCTGCCTGATCAATACGATTTTAAAGGATGGATCGAAAAAGGGATGTTCATTATGTAAAGAGAACTCTTTTGCTTTGGCAGATCTGCAGCAGAATCAATATCCGATTTATGGTGATGATCTATGTGTGAGTCATATCTTAGAATCAAGACCGATGATAAGAGAAGGGGAGAATGATGAGTTTAAAGTCTATCGCTTTACCGTTGAATCAGATCAGGAAATAAAAGCGATTTTGAACAGGAGGAAGAAAAATGAAAATTGAAGCCGTGATTTTTGATTTAGATGGATTAATGATCGACAGCGAGCGATTGACCCGCGATACCTTTTTAAAAGTCTGCGATGAAATGGGCCTGGACAAAGGCGAGGAATACTATAATCAGCTCATCGGCGGTGGCGATGATGTATTTGACAGTGTAACCGCAAAATATCCGCAATTTGACCGTGTGTGGACGATTTCAACTGCCCGAAGAAATGAAGCATTGGAAAAATGTTGGAAAGTTAAAAATTCATTAAACAGACCTGGATTGATCGAACTTTTGACTTATCTAAAAGAAGCGGAAATGACGATGGCCGTTGCAAGTTCAAGTCCGATTGACTATGTCATGAAGAACATCAATAATTTTGATCCTTATTTTGAGTTTGATACGGTCACAGCCGGAGATCAGGTTAAAAAAGCAAAACCGGATCCGGAAGTGTTTTTAAAAACAGCTGAAAAGCTGCATGTAAAACCGGAGAATTGTCTTGTGATTGAAGACAGCAAGCTGGGAACGATTGCGGCAAAAAGAGCCGGAATGCATTGCATTACAATTCTGGATCTTGTTGTCATGGACGATGAATTTAAAGCAGCCATTGAATTTGAACTGGATTCATTGAGTCATGTCATTGATTTTTTAAAGCAAAATCAATAAAAATAGAGATGATTAAAATCAAAGTAAATGTCTATTCATAAAATCATGGATAAAATCTGTCATTTTTTGAAATAATCCAACGATTTTATTTTAAAACAGGCATTTTTTTGATATAATTAACAAATGAAACAAGGAGGGCTACAATGTTCTTAAAACGAATTGAAATACAAGGTTTTAAATCATTTGCAGATCGTTCTGTCATTTCGTTTGATCATCCGATCACCGGGATCGTCGGTCCCAATGGATGCGGAAAAAGTAATATTTCCGATGCGATCCGCTGGGTTTTGGGTGAGCAGAGTGTAAAATCCTTGCGCGGTTCCAGCATGTCCGATGTCATCTTCCAGGGAAGTGCAGACAGAAGAAGTGTCAACATGGCTGAGGTTACGCTTGTTTTTGATAATAAGAATCGATCATTAAACAGTGATCAGCAGGAAATAGAAATCACCAGACGAATATATCGTTCCGGCAATGAAGCACAGTATCTGATCAATCGTGTTCAGGTGCGTCTGAAAGATGTATTGGATCTGATCTTAGACAGCGGACTCGGAAGAGATTCTTTATCGATGATCTCGCAGGGAAATATCAGTTCTTTTGCCGAAGCCAAGCCAATTGAAAGAAGAGCGATTTTTGAGGAAGCTGCCGGGGTGGCAAAGTATAAAAAGAGAAAATTAGAAAGCCTTTCCAAATTGGAAAGAACCAACGATAACATCGAAAGAGCCATGGATATTTTTTCCGAGCTTGAAAGACAGGTTTCTCCGCTGAAAAGACAGGCAAAGAAAGCTGAAATCTATAAAGCGAAGAAAAAGCGCCTGGAAGAAATCGAAATTGCCGTTTTGGTGCAGGATATCAAGAGTTGTAATGACCAGCTTGAAGAGTTCAAACAAAAACTTTTTGAATTGGAATCGGAAAAACTGATGTATGAAACAACGATCCAGGTTCATGAGACGGCCAATGCCGAAGGAAAGAAAGAAATGGTTTCTTTAGATATTGAAATCAACCGGCTTCAGGATGAAATGATCCGGATCGTCAATGAAATTCAAACACTTGAAACAAGAAAAGTAGAAATCGATGAGAAACGTAAATATGCTCTGGAAGTGGGAAATGACGAAGAAAAGGCTAAGCAGCTGAAGGAGCTTTTGGCAGAAGCTAAATTCGAATTGGATGATCGCCAAAACCGATCTTCTGCACTCGAAACAGAAATCAAGCTTTTAAGTGAAAATCTAACTCAGATTGCCATGAATTATGCACAGTGCAATCAAGAATATGATGGACAAAGCAGTATCTTGAGAAGGCTGATCAACCGTAAGGAAGTCTTGGAAAATCTGATCAAACAGCCATTCAATACTCAAGCAGGAGTCAGAGCTATTGTTGAAAATCAGAATTCTTTAAGTGGTGTTTTGGGTGTTGTCGCCCAAGTCTTGAAACCACATAAAGGTTATGAAGAAGCTATTTCAACTGCCCTCGGCGGTGCCCTATATAACATCGTGACGACCGATGAATCGGCCGCCAGAAAAGCAATCGAGTTTTTAAAACGGAATCAAAGCGGAAGAGCAACTTTTTTGCCGCTACGGGTCATGCGTGCTCATACGATCCGGCCCGAGCATGAGATTGTTGCCCAAAATGTTCAGGGATACTTGGGAATTGCCGGTGATTTCGTTGAATGTGAAGAATGTTATGATCCGATCGTAGCGAATCTTTTGGATAATGTCTTGGTGACTGAGAGTTTGAAAGATTCTGATGTTTTAGCTGCAACGCTTCACGTTCAGTATAAGATCGTAACTTTAGAAGGGGATGTCGTTCATCGGGGCGGATCCATGACCGGTGGTAGAGCAAAGAATTCCAATTCTTTCATGGTCAATCAAAAAGAATACGATGAAATCGATAACAAGATCGTGGCTCAGCAGGCTAAAGTGGATCTTGCGTTTAAAGCATTGAATGAAGTCAGAAAACAGCGAAGCGAGATCGAGTCAAAACTGACACAAGCCCGCATCAACAATGCTCAGCTTGAACCGGTCGTAGAAGCGAAAAGAGCGAAATATGAGCGTCTGAAAAATGATTATGAACAATTAGACCCGCAAAACAGGGAAGAAGAGGGCGTTTCTTTCGCTGATGATCTGCTCCTTCAATTGAATAAAGCTTATTCAAGAAGGGATGAGATCACAACAACTATTCGCAGAAAGCGGGAAGAGCGCGTTAAACTATCTCAGGAAGGGGAGCGTAAGGAACAGCAGATCCGGCAAAATCGGAAAAAGCTTGAAGAAGCGAATCGGATCGAAAGAGATATTCAAATCGATAAGACCCGTTCTGAAACAAAGTTAGAAACGACATTAAACCGATTGACTTCCGAATATCAGATGACTTATGAATTCGCATTGGAGAAATGCGGTGGCGAATATCCTGAAAACGCTAAAGAGGAAGTTCTTCAGCTTCGCCATGAAATCGAATCTTTGGGCAATATCAATATGAACGCTCCGGAAGAATTCGAAGAGGTCAATGAACGCTATGAATTTATGAATAAACAGATCGAAGATCTGAAAAATTCACGTGATAAGCTGTTGAATGCCATCGATGAGATGGATGAAGTCATGGTCAAACAGTTCAAGGAAACTTTTGATGCGATCAACAAAGAACTTCAGGAAACCTTTATGATCCTTTTCGGTGGCGGTAAAGCAAAACTTGTTTTGGAAGATCCGAATGATATCCTGAATACCGGTATTGATATCGATGTTCAGCCTCCCGGAAAAGCCGTACAGAACATCCGCTTGTTCTCAGGAGGAGAAAAGAGTTTGATTGCCATCTGTGTTCTGTTCTCGATTTTAAAAGTCAGAAATGTTCCGCTCGTTATCTTTGATGAGGTGGAAGCTGCCTTGGATCAGGCTAATGTCGAGCGATTTGCCAAATATCTGACTAAGTTCAGTAACGACACTCAGTTCCTTGTCATCACTCATCGACCGGGAACGATGGCGCAATGTGATATCTTATACGGAGTTACGATGCAGAAGCAAGGTGTCAGTCAAATGCTTAAAGTGGAATTAATGGATGCCATTGACATGGCAGATGAAAAGGAAGGAGCAAAAGCATGAGTTTCTTTTCAACGATTAAAAACAAGATCTTAGGACGGTCTGATAAAGATACTTATTTGAGTGGTTTCAGAAAAACGAGTAAAGCGGTTTCTTCTAAGCTGAATGATCTGAAATCAAGCTATACCGGTGTCAATGAAGAATTTTTAGAAGAATTGATGGTAATTCTTCTTGAAAGCGATGTCGGCATGGATACTGCCAATGAGATATGCACTCAGCTTGAAAAAAAAGCAAATGAATATTTTGATGTTAAATTTAACAATGCGATGAATTTCCTTTTGGAAATCATGTATGATATTTACGATCAGGATGAAGATCCGCAGCTGATAGAAAACCCGAACGGACCGACTGTGATCTTTCTGGTAGGAGTCAACGGAAGCGGTAAAACGACAACCGCTGCAAAACTGATTAAAAAGTTTCAAGATGAAGGGAAATCTGTCTGTGTAGCTGCCGCTGATACATTTAGAGCAGGGGCAATCGATCAGCTTGCCTCATGGGCTGATAAAATGGGTGTTCCGTGTATCAAAGGCAAAGAAAACGGCGATCCGGCAAGTGTATGTGTCGATGGCTGCCGCTATGCTGTAGAGCATCACATGGATATCCTGATTTGCGATACGGCCGGCAGACTTCAAAATAAAGTGAATTTAATGAAAGAGTTAAGCAAGATGCATAAAGTAGTCAATCGCGAGATTGAAAATGCACCACACAATGTTTGGCTTGTTTTGGATTCAACGACCGGTCAAAACGGATTGAATCAGGCTAAGGTATTCTTAGAGGCAACACATGTTACCGGAATCATCTTAACCAAAATGGATGGAACGGCAAAGGGAGGAATCGTGCTTGCGATCAAGCATACGCTTCATATCCCGGTTTACTATATCGGACTTGGCGAAAGAGAATCAGATCTGAGACCGTTTGATGTCTCAAGCTATCTCTATTCGATCTTTGAAGGAGTGAGCGGAGTTGAAAAGGACTGAAGAAGTCAATGAGCTTCTTGATTTCTATGAAACGCTTCTCACTGAAAGACAGCTTGAAATCATGACGATGTATTATCGCGACGATTTCAGTCTTACAGAGATTGCAGAAGATATGGGAACAAGCCGCAGTGCTGTACATGACTTAATAAAAAGATGTGAAAACAGTCTGATGCAGTACGAAAAAAAACTGATGCTGATCAAGAAATATCATCAGCGCAAAAAAATCTATCAAAAGATCATGGAATACAATGATCCTATAGTCAATCAATGGACTAAAGAATGTATGGATACTGAATAAGGAGGATGAAATTATGGATAAGATTATTTCAGTAAATGCAGGTAGTTCATCATTAAAATTTCAGCTTATGGAAATGCCCAGCGAAAAAGTACTGACATC
>CAZUVT010000025.1:0-17703 GCA_964623925.1 uncultured Erysipelotrichaceae bacterium | reverse complement strand
CTGGCGGAAATAAGAGATATCTTGATTATTTCTACGCCACAGGATCTGCCGAGATTTAAAGAATTGTTGAAAGACGGAAGCCAATTCGGAATCAAACTGTCTTATGCCGAGCAGCCTAAACCGGAAGGATTGGCACAGGCATTTTTGATCGGAGAAGATTTTATCAAAGATGATAATGTATGTCTGATTCTCGGAGATAATATTTTTTACGGCAATCATTTTAAAAGAATGCTGCTGAATGCAAAAAATTCCAAAGGAAAGGCCACGATCTTCGGACAGTATGTGAATGATCCGGAGCGATTCGGAGTCGTTGAATTTGATGAAAACGGTACGGTCTTATCACTTGAAGAAAAACCATTGAATCCTAAGAGTAATTATGCTGTGACCGGATTATATTTCTATGATAATCGTGTCGTGCAATTTGCGAAAGAATTGAAACCAAGCTCAAGAGGTGAATTGGAAATCACAGATCTGAATAAAAAGTATCTTGAACTGGGTGATTTAAATTGCGAGTTGTTTGGACGCGGATTTGCTTGGCTGGATACAGGAGAAATCAAGGCTCTTGCCGAAGCGGCGAACTATGTTAAAGTCGTTGAAGAAATTCAAGGTGTCAAGATTTCTGTTTTAGAAGAAGTTGCTTATCAGAATGGATGGATCAATGAGGAAGAATTATTGAAAGCGGCCGAAAACTATGGCAAATCTCCATATGGAGAGCATTTGCGCAAGGTGGCCAATGGAAAAGTATATTCTTCCTATTCCAATAGAAAATTGAAATCTGAGAGTAAAGGAGACTAAAAACATGAAAATTTGTGTGACCGGAGGAGCCGGATTTATCGGAAGCAATTTTATTTTTTACATGCTCAAGAATCATCCGGAAGATGAGATCGTATGTTTGGATAAACTGACATATGCCGGAAATTTAGAAACATTGAAATCCGTGATGGATGATCCGAAATTTAAATTTGTAAAAGGAGACATTGCCGATCGTGAATTCGTTTTTGATTTGTTCGGTAAAGAGAAGTTTGATGTCATTGTTAATTTTGCTGCAGAGAGTCACGTTGACCGTTCCATTACAGATCCGGAAGTCTTTGTCAGAACCAATGTAATCGGAACCACGACTCTTTTAGATGCATGTAAAAATTATGGAATCAAAAGATTTCATCAGGTTTCTACTGATGAAGTTTACGGAGATCTTCCATTGGATCGTCCGGATCTGTTCTTTACGGAAACAACTCCGTTGCATGCCTCAAGTCCATATTCCAGTGCTAAAGCGTCTGCAGATCTCTTTGTTTTGGCCTATTACAGAACCTATGGAATTCCGGTGACGATCTCACGTTGTTCCAATAATTATGGTGCTTATCAGTTTCCGGAAAAGTTCATTCCGCTGATCATCTCAAGAGCTCTTGCCGATCAGGATATTCCGATTTACGGAACCGGAGAAAATGTCCGGGATTGGCTCCATGTAGATGATCATTGTGCTGCCATTGATCTGATCCTTCAAAAGGGAAAAGAAGGAGAAATCTATAATATTGGCGGACATAATGAAAAGAATAATGTGCAGGTTGTGAAAACGATCTTGAAAGCATTAGATAAACCGGAGTCATTAATGAAATTTGTCAGTGACAGAAAAGGGCATGATCTTCGTTATGCAATTGACCCGACAAAGCTGGAAAATGAGTTGGGATGGAAACCGACGTATACTTTTGAAGAAGGAATCCCGTCCGTTATCGAATGGTATCTGAAAAATAAAGAATGGTGGGAAAATATTGTCAGTGGGGAGTATCAGAATTATTATAAGAATATGTATGAAGACAGATAAGTTAAAGGAAACAGGTGAATAAAATATGAAAATCGCAGTAGCAGGAACCGGATATGTCGGATTAAGCTTAGCTGTTTTGCTTTCACAGAAAAATGAAGTGACGGCGTTAGACATCATTCAGGAAAAAGTAGATTTGATCAATGATCGAAAAAGTCCGATTTCGGATAAAGAAATCGAAGAATTCTTAAATACTAAGAAATTAAATCTACAGGCGACATTGGATTACGAAAAAGCCTTTAAAGATGCTGAGTATATTATTATTGCTACACCAACAGATTATGATCCCAATCTGAACTATTTTAATACTTCTTCAGTCGAAGATATCATTCAAAAAGTTCTGAGAATCAATCCCAATGCAGTCATGATCATTAAATCAACGATCCCTGTCGGCTATACAAAATCGGTAAAAGAAAGATTCAATACAGAGAACATTATCTTTTCACCGGAATTTTTAAGAGAAGGCAAGGCCTTATATGATAATTTATATCCTTCAAGGATCATTGTAGGCGAACAATCAAAAAGGGCAGAAGTTTTTGCCTCCTTATTGAAAGAGGCTGCTTTGAAAGAAGATGTACAAGTCCTATTTACAGGAAGTACGGAAGCAGAAGCCATCAAATTGTTCTCGAATACTTATTTGGCACTAAGAGTGGCTTATTTTAATGAGTTGGATACATATGCAGAAGTCAAAGGATTGAATACCAAACAGATTATTGAAGGTGTTTGCTTAGATCCTCGTATCGGCAGTCATTATAATAATCCTAGTTTTGGATACGGCGGCTATTGCTTGCCTAAGGATACGAAGCAGTTACGTGCAAATTATGAAGATGTTCCGAATAATCTGATTAGCGCTATCGTGGATTCAAACAGAACAAGGAAAGACCATATTGCAGATCAGATCATCGCCAAAAATCCATCCATTGTGGGTGTATATCGCTTGACAATGAAAACAAACAGCGACAATTTCCGTTCCTCTTCTATTCAGGGAATCATGAAGAGAATCAAGGCTAAGGGAATCGAAGTTGTTGTTTATGAGCCGGCGTTGAAAGAAGATTCATTCTTTAGATCCAAAGTTATTCGGGATTTGGATGAGTTTAAGAGAATGAGCGATGTCATCTTAACAAATCGTAGAACTGATGATTTAAAAGATGTAGAGGAAAAGGTTTATACAAGAGATCTGTTTAGTAGAGATTAAAAAAGCTTGATTTATTGTGTCATAACGGATAAAGAATTATTCAGATGAAATAGGAGGACAGGATCTTTAGAAGGTCAGTCCTCCTTTTTATGTAACAGATCAAGAATGAAATTTTGCCTATGATATTCGATAAGGAAGATATTAATATTTCATTAAAACTCTGTGAAGGTAAAATGAATTTTTCAGTTTACATCTTGCATGAACAAAGTATATTCGTATAATACTAAATATGAAGTCGAAAACTGTCATAAGATGAAGAAAGGAGAACTCGTAAATTCGAGAAATTGTTGCTTCGTATGAAAATATTTTTAATGTGCATTTGGATATTGGCGATGATTCTAACCTACGGCCTTTTGGTTGTTTTATATTTTACAAGAATGATTCCTGATCTTTATCTGATAGGTGTTGCCTTGTTTTTTGCCATTGTCCTGTTTTCTATTTTACGGGGGATGGGTAAAAAAAATATCACAAAAGTGATCTCTGTTGGATTGTGTCTTGCGATAATCGGGGTCATGTTCGTTGGAACATTGGAATTTAATACGATATTAGAATCTTTAGACAACATGATCGATAAATCAAATACAGAGATTTCAGCAGTTTCCGTTTATATATTGAAAGACAGTGAAATTACTTCCTTGACTGAGTTGGATCAAAAATCGTTTGGAGTCCATGCCACGATTGAAAGAGCACATGTGGATGAGGTAATTGCTGAACTGGAAAAGGAAAATCATATCGCAATGAATGAAATCTCATATGATGATTGGGATAAGATGGTAGAAGATCTCTATGAAGGAAAATTAGCTGCAGTCATTCTTAATGATGCTTATGCGGCTTTACTGGATGAAGATAGCTTTGTTTATAAGACCAGGATCGTCTCAACTTCTTATAAAAAAATCGTTAAGGAAGATATCAGTAAGGATGTCAATGTAACAAATACATCGTTTAATGTATTCATCAGCGGCAATGATATTTACGGCAGCATTGCCTATAAATCGAGAAGCGATGTGAATATGATCGTGACCGTTAATCCCAAGACAAAACAGATCCTGTTGACAAGCATTCCACGAGACTATTATATTGATCTCGGCTGTGAAAGCGGGGCAAAAGACAAGTTGACTCATGCGGGAATATATGGCGTGGATTGTTCAATCAAAACGGTTGAACAATTGTTTGATATTGACATCAATTATTATGCACGTGTTAATTTTTCAACTCTGATCCAGGTGGTAGATACATTGGGCGGAATTGAAGTCTATTCAGATCGCTCCTTTGCCTCTTATCCTGATGGTGTAGAAATCTTTTCAGGGCTTAATCAAATGAATGGAAAACAGGCTTTGGCCTTTGCAAGAGAACGTCATGCTTATGCGGATGGGGATATCCAGAGAATTAAAAACCAACAGATGGTCATCAGTGCAATTATTAAGAAAGCATGTTCGCCATCGATCATCACCAAAGCAACTTCTGTTCTTGCAACAGTCAGTGATGGAATTGAAACAAATATGTCCTCTGAGGAAATCAATAGTTTGATCAAAATGCAGCTGTCGGATATGTCCGGTTGGGATATTATTTCACAAAATGTGAGTGGGGAGGGCGATACGCTATATTGTTATTCACTCGGAAACAAGGCATACGTAATGATTCCATACCAAAATGAAGTGGATCAGGCAACATTCAACATTCAAAAATGCATGGAGGGAACTTTGACAGAAGAATTAAATACGAAAGAATAATAAAAGGCAGAGAAATCTGTCTTTTTATCTTGATTTAACAGAGGAGATTCAAATATAATAAATAGGTAGTATCTATCTGATAGAGGAGTTCTTATGTTAAAATTATTCAAGTTTATATTTTTATTCCCAATAGAACTATTCAAGTTGATACTTTTACTTCCAATGAAACTTTTTCAGTGGACTTTTGTATTGGTTGTCAGCATCGCTGTCTTTATGACTGGCGGTGGTTTAGTTGTTGCAGGTTGCTTGATATTGGGGACTTTTCTATTTGTAATCTACATTATATGCGGTATTTTGAGCTTTTTATTAGAACGTCTTTTTAAAACAGATAAAACATTGAAAGCAAATGAAAGGATGTGAAAGATATGTTGGAATATAGATATGATACACAGCTTCTTATTGAAGGAAAAGGATTGAATGAAGATGCGATCAGTGATTATTTTACTGAACATTTTGAAGGAGACTGTCTTTTGGCAGTTGGGGATGATGAATTGATCAAGATTCATTTTCATACAAATACCCCTTGGAAAGTGTTGGAATACTGTTCGACTTTAGGAGAAATCTATGATATCGTGGTTGAAGACATGGATCGTCAGTCGCGAGGGTTAAAAGGGTAATCGCTATGCTTGATAAAATGGAAATAGTTCTTGCAGAGAAAACGGATCTGGATGCAATCATGGAAATCGTCAAACAGGCTCAGGATTTTATCAAATCACAAGGATTTGAACAATGGACGAATGGCTATCCTGAAAGAAGTCAATTTGAAGAGGATATAGATAAAAAAAGCTGTTATGTTATGAGAGCGCAGAATCAGGTCGTTGGATTTATGACTTTGTTGTTTGAAAAAGAATCGGCATATGATAATTTGGAAGGGAAATGGCTTACCGATGAGTCTTATGGTGTGATTCACAGAAGTGCGATCGCAGAGAGCTTTCGAGGGCACCATGCCTTACAGATCCTTTTTCAGTTTGCTCAGGATCAGGCCGCACAAAGAAAGATCCGATCTTTGCGGATCGATACGCATGAGTTGAATCTTCCGATGAGAAAATCAATTGAAAGATTTGGTTTTGTTTACTGCGGGAAAGTGATCTATGGGCCAAATAAACTTCGTGTTGCATACGAAAAAGAACTGAATTTTTAATTAGATGTTAAAAAAGTGTTGACTTTCAATTTTTAAAATGGTAACTTATATACATACAAACGCATTGAATTGGAGAGTAATCTTCTCAGTAGTTTCAAAGAGAGTTGATCAATGGTGAGAGATCGGCAAATGAACGGATGATGAAAATGGCCAAGGAGTGGCGCACCGAAGGAAATCTAAGGCTGCGACGGGAGTTCCCGTTATAGAACTAAGGTATAACTGTTAATAGCAGCGTACCTGATGAGGTATTAACTGTAAAGTTAATATAAATTTGGGTGGTAACACGAATGATTCGTCCCTTGTCAGGGGCGTTTTTTTATTGTAAGGAGAGAGAGGACATGATTCGTTTAGAAAATGTGAGCAAGACATTTCAGACAAAAGAGAGAAATGTGCATGCTGTAAAAAATGTGAATCTAAATATTCATGAACATGAGATATTCGGATTGATCGGATTCAGCGGAGCCGGAAAAAGTACTTTGATCCGATGCATTAATCTTTTAGAGAGACCGACTTCGGGAAAGGTTTGGATCGGCAACACGGAACTGACTGCTTTGAGTGAGAAAGAACTGAGAAATATCCGTAAAAAAATAGGTATGATCTTTCAGCATTTCAATCTCATGAAATCAAGAACCGTTTTTGAAAATGTTGCATTTGGATTGAAAGGATCCGGTCTTAGCAAAGATCAGGTGAATAAAAAGGTACTGGGTTTATTGGAAATGGTGGAATTGAAGGAGCGAGCCGGTTCTTATCCAAGTCAGTTGAGTGGAGGACAGAAACAACGTGTAGCTATCGCAAGAGCACTTGCGAATGATCCGAATGTTCTTCTGTGTGATGAAGCAACCAGCGCATTGGACCCGCAGACAACGCAGTCGATTCTTAAGCTGTTGAAAAAGGTTAATCAAGAACTTGGAATTACGATCGTATTGATCACACATGAAATGGGTGTAATCAAAGAAATATGTGATCGGGTTGGTGTGATGGAAAATGGAGAAGTCAAAGAACTCGGTGAGGTGGCTGAAGTCTTTGCAAATCCAAAAGAGGAGATCACCAAGAGTTTTATTGCCACTACAAGCAATATTTCAAAGATCTATGAATTGATTGAAGAAAATGCCGATATCGCTGAATTGAAGGAAAGTGAACAGATGGTCTTATTAAGTTATGGCAGTGAAAATGCAAATCAAGCTTTGATTTCAAAGATATCCCGTGAAAATCAAGTGGACGCCAATATTATTTTCGGTAATGTTGAAGTACTTCAGAATAAATCGATCGGACATTTGGTCGTAACGATCAGCGGTGAACATGAAAATGTCAAATTGGCACTTGAAAATCTTAAGCGTGCCGGTGTAGGAGTGGAGGTGATCAAAAAATGTTAGAATGGATCTATCAAATCTTTCCGCATATGGAAAAGTTTCAAAGCGAATTTGTTGCATCAATATTCCAAACATTTTGGATGGTCTTCTACTCCGGGATAATTTCATTCTTTGTCGGAACTTTCTTCGGTGTCATCTTAACAGTAACCAAGAAAGATGGAATCATGGAGAATCGTGTGATTTACAACTTGATTGATAAAGTTATCAATATCATCCGATCCATACCCTTTATCATTTTGATTATTCTGGTTTTGCCGCTCAGCAGGATCTTTGTTGGAACGGGCATTGGAGTTAAAGGTGCCATCATTCCGTTAATATTCGGGACTGTTCCGTTTTTTGCAAGGCAGATCGAAACGGCAATTGCGGAAGTAGATAAAGGATTGATTGAAGCAGCTCAATCGATGGGAAGCAGTCCGATTGAACTCATATTCCGGGTGTATCTGAAAGAAAGTATTCCAAGCATCGCTCGTGTAACCATGGTGACAGCAGTCAATCTTGTAGGACTTACGGCGATGGCCGGAGCCGTCGGTGCAGGAGGACTCGGAGATTTCGCGATTCGATACGGCTATCAAAGAGGCATGACAGATATGACTTATGCCTGCGTACTTGTTATCTTATTAATCGTCTCAGTAATACAGATGATTGGTAATATAGTTATTAAAAAAACAACACATTAAAAAGGAGAAAACGTATGAAAAAACTATTACAGATTATTTTAACATTCAGCCTATTATTAGGACTTGCAGCTTGCGGATCGAATTCATCCTCTTCACAGGATAGTTCAGATGAGCCGAAAGTGGAAACAACGATCGTTAAAGTCGGAGTTGTCGGTGCTTATAATGATCAATGGGACACTGTAAATGAGCTTTTGAAAGATGAAAACATTCAGGTCGAATTAGTATTCTTCAATGATTATGCGACACCGAATCGTGCTTTGAATGATGGAGACATCGATATGAATGCGTTCCAGCACCATGCTTATTTAGATAATGAAGTCAATGAATACGGTTATGATATCGTTGCCATCGGTGATACATTGATTGCCCCGTTAGCTGTTTTCAACAATAAAGAAAAGATCTCATCAGTTGAAGATTTCAAAGATGGTGATATTATTGCGATTCCTTCCGATGCAACTAACGGCGGAAGAGCATTGAAAATCCTTGAAGAAATCGGCTTGATCGAATGTGATCCAAATGCAGGCTATCTTCCGACAGTAGCGGATATTACAAAATACAATGTTCAAATTGAGATCCGCGAATTGGAATCAGCAATGTTGGCAAGCATTCTTCCGGATGTGACTGCAGCTTTGATCAATGGGGGAAATGCTTATACAGCTGGATTGAACGCATCAGAAGATACGATCTATGTTGAAAAGATCGGTGATGATGTAGATCGTTTGAAGAATTTGATTGCAGTACGTACAGCGGATCAGGATAATGAAGTCTACAAGAAGATCGTAGAAGCATATCAGACAGATGCAGTTGCCAAGACTTTGGAGGAAGCATATAAGGGCGCATTCCTGCCGGCATGGAAATAAATTATGAAGTTAAATGAGCGAGTTTTAAGCAAAGCGGATCACTGTATAGAATTGAGAAGATGGTTTCATCAGCATCCTGAACTATCTTTGCAGGAATTTAATACAGCTTTGAAAATCGAAGAAGAGTTGAATAAACTTGGAATCGAGCATCAAAGAATCGGAGAGACAGGAGTGTATGCCAAGATCCAAGGTAAGCTGGGAAAAGGCAAGATTCTCGCGATCCGTGCCGATATCGACGCTTTGAAGATTCAGGATCTGAAGACAGAATGTTCCTATCGTTCCTTACAGGATGGAGTCCTGCACGCTTGTGGACATGACGGGCATACGGCATCCTTGCTGACGACAGCGGCTGTATTGAAAGAAAGAGAAAATGAGTTTGCCGGAGAGGTTCGTCTGATATTTGAACAAGCAGAAGAGTGCGGACAGGGGGCAAGACTCTTTGTCAAAGCCGGATGCTTGGAAGGGGTAGACCGCGTTATCGGCTATCATGGAAGCTCCTCTTTGAATGTGGGGACAGTAAGCTGTACGCCGGGTCCGAATAATGCATCCTGTGATTATTTCAAGATCACGGTTCATGGCAAGAGTGCTCATGTATCCAAACCGGATCAGTCAATCGATGCTTTATATATTGCGTCTTTGATTGTCGTCAATCTTCAGTCGATCGTTGCCAGAAGAGTCAGCCCGCTTGATACGGTCGTTGTGGGAATCGGTGTTTTAAACAGCGGCACGACTTATAACATTGTGGCCAATGAAGCAGTATTGGAAGGAACAACGCGCAGTTTCAGTGATGAAACACGAGAAAAAGTAAATGGACTTGTCCGATCGATCAGTGAAGAAATCGCTCATGCCCATGGAGCTGAGGTAGAAGTTCATTTTGAAAGCTATGCCAATCCTTTGATCAATGATGAGACAGTCAGTGATGAAGCAGCAGAATGTGCAAGAGCGGTCGTTGGTAATGAAAATGTAATACAGAATCAGGAAAAGCGTTTGGACGCGGATGATTTTGCGGATTATTTGAAGGAAGTTCCGGGGTGCTATATGTTTATCGGAACAAGAAATCAAACGGATCCTCATACTGCCAGTGCTCACCATCATGGCTTATTCGATATTGATGAACAGAGCATGTTGATTGCATCCAGCTGCATGATCAAATACGCAGAAAAGTTTTTTGATATGAAAGATTAGTTTTAAACAACTGCAATAACAAGGGATTTTTGGATTCCTTGTTATTTTTTGAAACGATGGGGAAATCAAGGGTTGCCCAATTTGATAATTCCATCTTCCTTATGATATAATTCATCAAGAATAAAGCGAAAGGAAGAGAAAAGAATGATTTATCCCGGATTAGTTTCAGTAACATTTAAAGAGAAAAAAGCAGAAGAAGTCATCGAACTTTGCAAGAAAGCAGGATTAAAGGGAATCGAATGGTCCGAGAACTCTCATGTCGATCCAAATGATGAGAAAGAAGCGAAAAGGCTTTATGAATTGAGCCATGAAGCAGGGCTAAAGATTGCGGCTTATGGAGCTTATTTCCGATTCGGCCAGCATGAAAATGCAGAAGAAAGATTTCGCTCTTCTTTAATCAATGCAAAGGCAATGCATGCCCCGATCATCCGCATTTGGGCTGGAAGAGGAGCTTCGGAAGAAATCAGTGAAGATATGCGAAAAGAATGGGCAAAAGAAGCCAGAATGGCTTGTGAATTGGCTACAGAAGAAGGAATCAAAGTGGCGCTTGAATGGCATCGGAATACATTGACAGATCGAAATGAATCCGCCATTCGCTTTTTGAAAGAAGTCGATCATGCAAATCTATACTGTCTATGGCAGCCGACAGTCGCTTTAAATATGCAGGAAAGAATAGAAGGAATCGATTTGATTCAGTCTTGTTTATTGAATTTGCATACTTATTATTGGCAGGATGGCATTCGCCGGCCCTTTGAAGAAGGATTAGATGAGTGGCGTCAATACCTTTCCCATGTGAAAGATGACAGAGAGCGATATGCTTTGTTGGAATTTGTTATGGATGATCGTGAGGAACAGCTGTTGGAAGATGCCGAAAGTCTTAAAAAACTCCTTGCTGAATATAATCAATAGAACATCATTTTCAATCCACAAACTAAGAGAAAGAAATGTTATGGACAGAGTCTTTCTCTTTTTGTTTTGAATGGATTTGATGATCTATCAGCACTTAAAGTGACACAATTGAACATCAGAATATTCCATCAGAAAAATCGCTTGTATATATTTTGTCGAATCAATATAATCAATTGTAGAATACAACACTTCGATAATTAAAAAATAATGAATTCTTGACGAAGGTGTAAAAGGAGAGAGCACGATGATCATACAAAGTAAAAATGCTTATTTCGAGGAAAAACTGCAGCCGCTTCAGATTGAAATTGAAGAGGGGAAGATCACAAACATACTTCCATATGGATTTTATCAAGATGTAACTGATTATGGAGACAATTTTTTATTGCCGGGATTGATCGACATTCATAATCATGGTTATTTTCATGGCCAGTGTAACTATGCAACAAAAGAATGGTTAAAAGAGTGGACAAGCTATCTTCCAAGTGAAGGTGTGACTTCAACATTATTTAGCTTCAGTTGCGGAGATCACGATGCTTTGATGAAAAGCTTAGGTGTTTTTAAAGAATTCTGTGAGGAAGGACATGAAGGAACTCAGTTTTTAGGAGCTTATTCGGAAGGCCCGTTTGTCGGAAAGAAGCCGGGCGCACAGTCTTTAAAATATAAAATGATTCCGACCCGTGAAAATATTGATGCATTTAATGACGCGTGTGGAAATAGACTTTGCTATGTCATGGTAGCGCCGGAAGAATTGAATGGCGATTATGATTCGATTCGCTACTGCCGTGAAAAAGGAATCGCAGTTTCCATCGGACATAGCGGTACGGATTTTCAAACCTGCTGCGATGCCATTGAAGCAGGAGTTATGTCGTTTACACATACTTATAACGGAATGAGTGGACTTCATCATCGGGAGCCTGGTGTTCTTGGAGCGGCGATGTATCATGATCACTGCTATGCTGAATTGATCTGCGATGGCGTTCATGTCCATCGCGGAGCAGCAAATATTTTGGCCAAGACGAAAGGAAAAGACCGCTTGATCTTGGTTACGGATTCTGTATATGTAAAAGGATTTGCACCGGGTACATATCAGGTGGAAGGAAATGAGATCATTGTTCATGAAGATGGATCGGTGACAAAGCCGGATGGGACGATCAGCGGCAGCAGCAATCGTTTAAATAAAGTGCTTCGCTATGCAATCAAAGAAGCAAAAATCGATCCAATCACTGCCATGAATGCTTGTACAAAAAATCCATGTGAATTATTGGGAGTTCATGATAAAGGAAAGATTCAAATCGGCTATGATGCGGATCTGGTGGTTTTAGATGATGATTATAATGTAGTATCGACTTACATCATGGGAAAAGAATTTCACAAATAAGTGTAAAAAAAAGGCATCTGTCAGAACAGATGCCTTTCATATTAGTTGCGATTTAACAGTCTCATTTTAAACGCTTTGATCTTGGACATGTACCGGCTTGTAAACAAGACGCCACACGCTAAGATACCTAAAATCAATCCGAGGGAGAGATCAGCGATATTTTCATACATCTCAACTTCTGTTAAATGATTCATATCCAGAATCATGTACACAACAAATGCAAGGGTGCCGGCAATAAAGAGAAAATGCATTCTTCTTGTAATGAATTCTTTTTCATGATTGCTGTAATCAGCTACTTTTAAAACGGTTTCTTCTACTTTCTTATCCATCATATCCACTCCTTTTTCACCATCTAATATTTCTTTAAGCTCTACATCATAATACTCTGAAATTTGAATGAGAATATCCAAATCCGGCATATTCATTCCATTTTCCCAGCGGGAAACACTCCTGTTGGACACGCCCATTATTTCCGCAAATTGTTCTTGTGATAGATTTTTTTCTTTCCGCAATGCTTTTAAGAATTGACCTATCTTCTTTTGATCCATTATTATTCCTCCTTTCTTGAGTTTATATTACCTCGATTTTACATAAAAAAACACGACATAGAACGAGAATTCTGTGAATTTCATAGGAAAAAGGTGTCCTATTTATAATATCACTTCTTTATTTCAATGGGTAAGAATAGATTTGAGATTTTTAAGCAGTTTTGAAATTATCTGAAGAAACAATTGAAAGCCCTTTCATTTCACAAGCGTTTGCATTATAATAAAAGAGTAAATTTTAAATGTTTTCTAATATAATGTTTTATTTTAGAAAGATGAGGGTGAAATCAATGAATATTGTAGTATGCATTAAACAGGTGCCTGCAACGCAAAAAGTAGATGTCGATCCGATTACCGGAGTCTTAAAAAGAAATGGAATTGAGACCAAACTGAATCCATATGATTGTTATGCGATGGAAACAGCGATGCAGATTCAGAAAAAAACGAATGCAAAGATTCATGTTCTTACAATGGGACCGAATTCGGCAGTGGAAGTTTTAAAGGAAGGATTTGCATTGGGGGCAGAAGAAGGATGGCTGCTAACCGACCGCAAATTTGCCGGAGCAGATGTTTTAGCGACTTCTTATGCAATTGCTCAGGGAATTCGTCAGATCAAAGATGTTGATCTGATTATCTGCGGGAAGCAGACAACCGATGGCGATACAGCTCAGGTCGGACCGGAAATGGCGGAAGTTTTAAAGATTCCTCATATCAGCTGGGTTCAGGAATTGATCGAAGCGGATGAGAAGGGATTGGTTGTAAGACAGGATCTGAGTGATTCAGAGATGATTGCGGCGATTCCGTATCCATGCCTTATTACGGTTGAAAAGGGTATTTTTCAGCCTAATCTGCCTTCTTATCGCAAAAAGAAAGCGGCAAAGGATTATCCGATTCATTTTATAAGTGCTGACCAATGCGAAGGATTGGATCAAAGTCGGATCGGTCTATCCGGATCTCCGACGCAGGTAGAAAGAATTTTTACACCAACGCATGATGTCAAAACGATGAAGCTAAATGGAAATATCGATGAAATGGCAAAGGAAGTCGTCCGGATTTTAAAAAATGATAAATTTTTAGAGGCAGGTGAATAGTCATGGCTGGAATTGTGATTGATGAGAAAAAATGTGTGTTATGCGGATTGTGTGTCAAGCAATGTCCGTTCCAGGCGATGCAGATCAGTAATGGAAAAGTGGAAGTCAACGCAGCTTGTAAAATGTGCCGGTTATGCTTAAGAAACTGTCCGAAACAGGCTATCTATGAACAAAAAAATGAACCGAAAGAAGTTCTTGATAAAACGAAGTGGAAAGATATTCTTGTATATGTAGAACATACAGACGGAAAGATTCATCCGGTTACGATCGAATTGATCGGCAAAGCGCTGGAGCTGGCGCAGGTAATCAACCAGAAAGTTCGCTGTTTAATGATTGGTTCAGAAATAGAACAAGCGGCAGATTCACTGTTGGATTATGGAGTGAGTTCAGTTGAAGTCTATGATGATCCAAATCTTCGCTATTTCCGTGCTGATAACTATACTGAAGTATTTGAAGACTGCATTCATCATTTAAAGCCGACTGTAGTCTTAGTAGGGGCAACGGTAAGCGGCAGATCGCTTGCACCGCGTATTGCGGCAAGGTTTAAAACCGGATTGACCGCAGATTGTACGGTTTTGGAAATGAGAGAAAATACGGATCTTGTACAAATTCGTCCGGCATTCGGCGGTAATATCATGGCTCAGATCTTGAATGCCGATCATCGTCCACAATTCGCGACCGTTCGATATAAGGTGATGGACCCGGCTAAAAAACAGGAAAGGATCGGAGAGATCCATCATTGTCATCTTGAAAAAGAACGATTGGAATCTAAAATAGAAATCTTAAAGATCAAACCTAAGACTCAGCAAAAGAGTATCTCGGATGTCGATGTTTTGATTGCGGTAGGACGGGGAGTAAAAGATGAAAAGACGATTCAACTTTTAGAAAAGCTGGCTGAGCTTCTTCATGGAGAAATAGCCTGCAGCCGTCCTTTGGTAGAAAGCGGAAGATTCAATGTCAATCGTCAGATCGGCTTATCAGGCAGAACCGTTAAGCCTAAATTGATCATGACCTTCGGAATAAGCGGAGCCATTCAATTTGTGGCCGGAATGAAAGGTGCAGAAAAGATCATTGCCGTAAATACCGATGAAAACGCACCGATATTTGATCTGGCTCATGTGGCTATCGTAGGCGATGCAGCTGAATTTGCCCAGAAGATCATGGAAGAAATGGAGGATCAGAGAAATGCTTAGAAAAGTGAATGAAGCGGATAAAAAAGCTTTAGAAGCAATCGTTCAACCGCAGTGGGTCAGCTATAAAGAGGATATTCATCCGGATTATACGCATGATGAAATGACTCAGTACGGATGTTTTGATCCGGATATCGTTGTCTGTCCTGCCAATGTAGAAGAAGTTTCAAAAATACTGGCGTACTGCAATGAAAATAAGATCAGTGTTACAACGCGTGGCGCGGGAACGGGTCTTTGCGGCGGATGTGTTGCGATCCAAGGCGGCGTAGTCATGTCCATGATGAGAATGAACAAGATCTTAGAAATTGATGAGCAGACGATGACCTGTACTTTGGAGCCGGGAGTGCTGTTAATGGAAATCATCGAAGCAACAAGTGAAAGAGGATTGCTCTATGCTCCGGATCCGGGAGAAAAAAGTGCTTCGGTCGGTGGAAATGTTCAAACTAATGCCGGCGGCATGAGAGCAGTCAAATATGGGGTGACCCGCGACTATGTTAAAGGATTGGAGGTCGTCTTGGCAGATGGATCGATCTTACATCTCAATGGCAAAACTTCAAAAAACAGTTCCGGTTATTCACTTAAAGATATCATCGTAGGTTCTGAGGGAACTTTGGCAGTCGTCACAAAAATTATTATGAAGCTTTTACCGAAACCGAGAATGATGACTTCTCTGTTGATCCCTTTTGATGATTTGCGTTCAGCTCTTCATTTTGTCCCGAAAGTTATGCGGCTTCCGGAAGTGGCAACAACCATTGAATTTATGGAAAAAGAAGTCATTCAGGATGCTCAAGACTATCTTGGAAAGGATTTTCCAAATAAAGAATTCAATGCTTATTTGATTGTCTCATATAGCGGCAATTCGACTCAGCATATGGAAAAAATGATTGAAGAGTGTGCTGAGCTGGCATTAAAGGAAGGTGCTATTGATGTATTCATATCCGATACGGAAGAACGCCAAAGCAGTATCTGGGATGCCAGAGGAGTATTTTTGGAAGCAATCAAGAATTCAACGACACAGATGGATGAATGTGATGTCGTCGTTGATATCGATAAAGTCGCCGATTTCTGTCAATTCGCAAAAGAATTATCAGAAAAAGAAAATATTCGCATCCGCAGTTTTGGACATGCCGGTGATGGAAATCTTCACATTTATGTCTTAAAAGATGAATTAAGTGATGAAGAATGGGATCGAAAAGTAAAATGCTGCATGGATGCTTTATATGAAAAAGCGACGCAGTTGCACGGTCAGGTGTCCGGTGAACACGGAATCGGTCATGCAAAGGCCGGATATCTAAAAGAGTCTTTGGACGATGGACAAATCGAACTGATGAAGCGCATCAAAGCTGCATTTGATCCAAACGGAATCCTGAATCCGGGCAAAGTAATCAGATAATCAAATGAATCTGCTAAACAGGCAGATTCATTTTAATGTGAAAGAACGAATAAAAAAATATTTGTAATGTTGGTGAAAATTGATATAATTTAGATGAAATCTGAAAGGAGTCAACTATGGATTTGATGAAAATGGCCAAAAAAAAGATGGCCGGTAAAGCTTGGGAAATGATTAAGAAAAGAAGAAATAGCGAAAAAAGGCTGGAAACGCTTCAAATTAAAAAGCAGATCAAGAAAAAAAGAAGGATACGAAGAATAAAAGTGGCTTCTGTCATTGCAACGTGCTTTTTATGTCGCCATCTCATTAAGCGCGGTTTAAAGAAGCCAAACCGCAAGATCAAAGAATTAGTGTATCATGATGCTGTGTTGACTCATGAAGCAGATTCAAAAGAAATGATTCATATAACACAATAAACTGCAAGAAATTGCAGTTTTTATTTGAAATCTTGGCCTGTTTTTAATTGATGACAGTTTTTTATGATCCCTCGAAAGAATATAAACCTATAAACCGACATATTAATACGATTTGTCGGACATCTCAATGAAATTGATATGATAAAATAGATAGAAGACAACATGTTGTCGGATGGAGGATTTATGGAATCAAAAACGAATTTTACTAAAGAAAGCATACAAGAAGCATTTTGGCAATTATATTGTAAGAAAGATATCAAAAAGATCACGGTAAAGGAGATTACCGATCGTGCCGGATATAATCGCGGCACATTCTATGTTTACTTTAAAGATGTTTATGATGTTCTTGAACAGATCGAAGATAGTCTCATTCCGGATTTTCATAATGAAGAACGAGTCAGAATGATGGCATCTGAACAGAATATGGATGCTCTGATTGAGTTTATTGTCAATGAAGTGAACAGTCAAAGTAAATATCTGAGTGTTTTGCTTAGTGATCGGGGAGATCCGAAATTTCCTAATCGATTTAAAGAAAATATCAAGCCGCTGATTAAAAGTAGAATAAATTTAAGTCCTGATGTGGATCCGTTGAAACTGGATTTTACTTTGGAATTCTTTATGTCAGCCTTATTTGGTGCCTTAACGCATTGGTATAAACTGGGACAGCCGATCTCTACAAAAGAATTTCTTATTTTACTTCATGATTTATTTCTGTTCAATTTTATATGTTAAGATTTTGAACGTTAAAGTCAGTGCATTTCAAATTGAAATGCACTTTTTTTAGGAAATTCAAAATGTGTGACGAATTAT